>NC_013518.1 GCF_000024405.1 Sebaldella termitidis ATCC 33386
TTTTTCAGTTTTTTATTGTATATTTATTTGTATATGCACATTTTTATGTAAGACAATTATTTTTTTGTTGTTTACTCAAGATATTTCTCTTTAAACACTGATATCGCTTTTAATTTTACAGCTATTTTCTTATCTTTATGTAATATTAGCATATTTTTATGATTTCTAATGATACATTTTTCAATCAGATTTTTTTACTTTATATGATAATTTTTAGCTGAATAAATAAATTTATAAAAAAAACTACTCTTTTTTCAAAAGTAGTTTATATAAAAATCTATATCTTCAACCAATTCCTATAAATAGTTAATTCTTCACCATTTTCTTTTCTGGATATTTTATAGTATTTATTTTTTCCAATCCTTTTTAAATAATAAGTAATTTCATCAGAAAATATCAATTCAAATTTTTCAGAATTAAGATTGAATTCTATGTGATTTAATCTTTCTCTACATAATAGATTATAAAATATTCTTTTCAAGTTCCACCTCTTTTTCCATTTTATAAAACATTGGTCTTGAACATCCTATTTCTTTACATGCTTTTGTTATACTAATATAATCCGGATTATCCTTATCTCTTGTCAACCTATAAATCTCTTTAAACTTTTCCCGGTATTTTTCTTCTTTATTTCTTCCTAGGTGTTGTCCTCTGGCTTTAGCCCTTTCAATTCCTTCTTGTTGTCTTTTTCTAAGTTCTCTTCTCTCCCATTCTGCTCTTAAAAGATCTACTTCCAACATTGTATCAAGCATGGCATTTAACATTGCTTCTGCTAATGAGTCTGCTGTTTTGTCTACTAATTTAGTCTTCAAGAACTCGTTTAAATATTCCTGATCTATTGATTCTACTATCACTTTTTTATCTGCTAGCTTTACCAGACATTCTCTCACTTCTTTGGCATTTCTACCTAACCTGTCTAAGTTTTTTACTACTATTACATCATTTGATCTTACACATTCAATTAATTCATCCCAAGCTTCTCTATCTTCAAAATTTGCTCCTGATCTCTTTTCTTCAAAGATAGTTCTTTTATTTCCACCAAGTTCCTTAAATAATTCTATTTGTCTTGCTAAATTCTGTTTTGCAGTTGACACTCTGGCATAATAATATTTCATAATATCCTCCATTATTACTTTATAAAATTATTATACCTTAAGTAATCAAAAATGTAAATATTTATTCTAAACTATTTTTTACATATTTATATAAATAAGAAATAAAGGATTTTTTTACATAAAAATATACCTCTTTTACACTGTAAAAAAAGGTAGACTATTATTTACATTGCTATGTTTTTTAAATCTATTATTAAAAAAACTTTCTTTTTCTACAAGATTATGCTATCTTTTAAGAATATCAATTTAAAAGAAGGGATTTTTTATGACTGAAAAAGAAATTTTAATAGAAAAATTTTATCAATTACTTAATTCATCTTCAACTTCTGAAAATGATATTCAAACATTTTTAGAAACGAATTCTTCATTAATTCCATTACCTTTTATACTTAACCATGCTTTAAACGGTAACTCTGTCATTTCTAAATTAAATCTTGGTAATACTTATGTAACAGATTTTGCATACCTAACTAAAAGTACTGTAAAATGGCAATTAGTGCTTATTGAATTAGAAGAATCAAAGAAAAAATTTTTTACTAAAGAAAATTTATTTTCTGCTGAATTTAACAGAGCTTTGGCACAAATTGATGATTGGAAAATTTATTGCGATAAATACAAAGATAGAATTATGAAGCAAACTAATGCTCTTAGGAATCCATTAAACGGTAATCCTGTTGAAATTTTTTATGTTTTGATATATGGACGTAATGAAGAATACCAAAATGACGAATATCGAAGTGCAAAAATTGCTGAACTTGAAAAAAATAGTAATTTAAGAGTAATGTCTTATGATTCTCTTGTTTCAGAATTTAGATATAAGACAGCTCATTATGAAGATAAAAATAAAATAATTTTATCGCCTCGTGGAGATGAAAAATTTTCTTTAAAATATCACTCTAATGTCTATGGCAGTTTTTTATTTGATCGTATTGATCCTAACTATTTAGAAATCCCTAAAAATTTCCATTCTGAATTATTAAATCTTGGGTATGATATAAAGAAATGGCTTTGATTATAAAAAAATATTAATTTAGTTTTCTCTTTTCAAGCTTTGTCTGTATTCTTATGATTCTTTATATATGATTAAATAAATCAAGGAATAAAAATGGACATTCTCCTTAAACAAGGACATATTTTTTAATGAAATCCTAACTGATATTAACGTCCGATAATGTTGCTTATGAATAAACAAGAAAAAAATTGACCTATTTTTTAATCATAATGACTAAAATTTAATAGGTCAATTTTCGTGATTTAAGTTAAACATTACATTAAATTTCTTGTTTTGTATGGAATTTTTTTCTATATTTCATTGTACCATATAATTTTTTTTTGTAAAGATTATTTTTTCATAATTAGTTCATTGACTTTATCAAATTGTTCTAAATATTCAATATATTTATTACTTAACTTCTTAAAATCATCGTTAGTACTTAATATATCTTCTTCACATTTAATGTTATTAGCTTTTTCTAGTGAAGCATCTCGAAAACTTATAACCTCTGTTGCTAGATCAATTAACTTTTGTATCTCATCTGCATGCTTTTTATGTATAGTTTTGTTTTGAACTAGCAACGGTATTACACTATCCGGTTTGTATCCTCCTATTGATGATTTTAATACCTCTATTCTAATTTCATTTGCTTTTTCTTGGTTCATAATTTCCTCCTAATTTGTTTTTTTTCGTAACTTCCGTAATTCATTTTTAGCCTTGTTTAATATATTTCCTTCCGCGGTGAAATATATTAAACACAATATATGAAATACTTTTAAAATTACTTTATTATATTAAACCTTAATCTAAAAATAAGATAATTTAATATTCAATGAAAACATGAAAAATAACTAAATGCTTTAGTATTTTCTGATGTCTTTATTATTATATGAAAATATTATATCATATACTTTAAAAAATGTCAAGTTAAATTTTATCAATAATTAACTTGACATTTCTAATTTTATGTTTTTTCATTTCTTTTTGGAAATATAAATATACTTTAATTTTTTTATATTGATTTTTTGCAATAAAAAAGGTATGATTTGTCTAACAACAATTAACAAGGGGTAAAGAAATATGAACTATAATTATTATTATTTTTTTAAAGGAATTAGAAAAATTGAGAAGATCAATGAATGGTTTGAATACGTATTTAGTAAAAACCCACGTATACTTTTAGTACACACAGCCCCTGTTACCTTTAATATTGACAACACAACTTATACAATCAGATACAAGGAAAAGTGGGATTTAATTTATTGTATAAAACTTCATGGTGTAACTTCATATATCGAACATTCACATTATTTACTAAAAATTGAAAATTTTTTAAATAAATTAAAGGACACAAAATATTAAGCCCCGTAAGGGGCTTTTTAAGTTTATTTCATTCTCTGATAGTAAAATCTCTTTTGTCTACGTACCAATCAATATTAAGCTCTATATAATATGAGGGAATTTCTTCAAAATCTAATAGTATACTTTCGTAGTGTTCCGCCCAACAAGGGTGTAAATTTTGATATCCCATTTCTATTTCTTTATCCTGTCTCAAAAATTCTTCTCTTAAAAATTCTTTTAAAGTCTGATTTTTGGATAACTTTCCAATTACTTCATTATTTAAATAAACTACATACATAAATTGCCCTCCCAGACTTTTACAAATTTTATATCACTATTAAAATATTCAACATTCTTTATTTTTATATCAAGTTGTATAAATCTTTCCGTTATTATATCAGCTACTATTTGAAAATTACTTATATCTTCTGCATAAACAACATCATGATTATACATTTCTGTTATTTTTTTATCTTTAGAAATGTATTCTTTATTTTTAAGTAATGTTACATAACTTCTGCCATGAATCCCTTTGCCGTCAGGATTTTCATAAATTTCAAAAGAGTTAAGAGATATTTCTACCTGATCGTCATTTTCAAAATTTAATTTGGCAATTTTTTGATATCCGACAAAATTGCTTATTATTGGCTCATACCCATATTTATTTTTTTTTGACATAATCAAAAATTCTTTTCTTTCTGCAAATCTATCAGAATTTAATGTTATAGAATTTTCAGGTAAAATTTTATAATCTTTTTTTAGTTTCGCCCATTTTGGAAATCGTACATAATAGCCTTTATTTCTCAATTCATTTATTCTTTCTATCTCTTCTTTCAAAAAATCATTTAATTCTTCAATATTTTTTATTTGCCCGATTAATAGATTACCCAAATATAAAACTATCATTTTTTTATCACTCCTTATAATCTCTTAATTTTTATATTTTCTTTTCTGCCAACACCTTTTCAAGTTTTCTAAATGCTTCTTCTGAAGTCTGAAAATTCTGTTTTTCTGGCTTATATTCTTTCATTACATCAAACAGTCTTTTATAATTCTTCTGAAAATCATCTATTACTTTATCCTGAATAATCCCTCTTAATTTTTCTATTTCATTTGATAAATCTTTAAAGCTTTCTTCTCTCTCTATAGTAAATGACTTTAAATTTTTGTAAATTCCGTCACCTAGATCAATTCTTTCAATATCATATTTTAGCCCGCTGTACTCTATTGCTAGTTTCGTTTTGTAATATGGCAGATAGTATTCTTCGGAATCCTGATCGTTTATTTCCCTTTCTTCGTGATAAATATTATCGGCTTCTATTAATTTATTAAGAAACTCAATCGCTTCTTTTCCCTTAAATATAAGATTTTCCTGTAAAAATCTTTCGCTCCATTTAAAATACACTTTTAAAGAATCTATTCTATTATCAGAATTTTCAACTTCACAGTTTCCTTTTTCTAAATCCTGAATAGTTTCATTTAAACCATCTTTAGTCATTTCAGTGGATTTTATTTTTATATCTGCTATATCGTATACAGATATATATTCATTTTGATTGTTTTTAAAAACTCCCATATCAAGACCCATTGACGGAAACTTTTCTAATTCTTCATTTGAAAGATTCCCCTGAATTTCCTTTGTCTGCTCATAATCATAATATTTCAAATACATATATTTTCTCCCAAAATCATATGTATTTATCTTGTCATTTCCGAGTAAGTTTTTCATTAATTCTGTACTAACTCCTATAGTAATAGCCTGTTTTTCTTTTTCCCCCTCTGTTAACACTCTACCCATTATCTCGTCTTTTCTTATTTCCATTTTCATCACTCCCATATAATATTTTTAAAAACAAAACTAAATTTCTAAGGACACTCACGAACCACACACATTAGCCCGCATTACCAGTAGAAGCCATTGAGTACATGCAATTGTCCAGAGTTCCTCCAACAATTTTTTTTGTTTTTTTTCATAAACGAATTTTTGCATACAAGATTTTCAAGGTTTTGCGTAGCAAACACGGAGTGCTTGACCTTGAAAACTTGAATCCCGCTGGGATTTCGCAGTATGCTATAATTTGAGTTGAAAAAAAAGAAAAAAGATTAATAAAAAAAGAAAAGCTGTTTAGCTTCTCTTATCATTCCCGGAATAATAAAATTGTTTTTTTTCTACTTGCATTGTCCTAATTTGTGACAGTGCAATAAATTTTTGTAAAAAATTTTGTAATAAAAAATTTCATATTAATTTAAGTTTAGTCCATGTGTTCTACTATTTAAAACACGTTTCCACCAACCTTCTCTCGTTATAATTATTTTATCATCAATTCGGGCATTATAGTTTTCTAAAATACTATATTGAAAATTTTCTTTTATATAGTTAAATCCTTTTTCATTTATAATATCTTTTAAAAGTTCATTCCCTCCATGTCCATTTTTAATGTAAGTTGTCCATCTTGTTAATAACATTCCCTCGCTTTCAGTTGCTGAACCAATATAATGTTTTCCACTCTCTTTATCAGTAATTAGATAAACTGCTTTTTGATTTTTAAGAGCATTTATCCAATCTCTTTTGTGCTTTGTTATAATTATTTTTAACTGATTATATGATAAACTAACATTATCATAGCCTGGAAATTCTTCTCCGTCATATATAGTAGGCAATATTTGAGAAACTTCTAAATCTTCTATTATCATTTTAAATTTTCTAACTTGATTTTGATACTTTTTGTGATGTTTTACTATGACTCTTCCATAATAAGCACTATACTTTTCTAATTCTTCACCTTCATAATTTATACCATTTTTTTTATTCAATTCTTTTGTTACAAGTTTGATTGTAGAAAGAACCCATGTATCTTTACCTAACTTAAAAAAACAAATTGCTATTTCACCCTCATTAAAATACCTTTTTTCTTTTCTCCAAAATAACCATCCCGTATTTATAGCTTCAGGATTTTTTATATATTCTTCCATAGGATTAGTATCACCATTATGTTGATTAAATTTTACTTTTACTTTTTCTATCTGTTCACTCGAAAAGTTTAACAAATCTTTTAACAATATTTTTTTCAAATTATACCACCCATATCATATTTCCTTTCTTATATAAAAATAAGTTTAAGTGTCGCAAGTTGCGACACCAAAATTATAATTTTTGTTCAAGACTATTTTTTTCTACTTCTAGCTTTGTTATTTTTTCTGTTAACTTTACTATTTCTTTATCAATTTTTTTTAATCTTTTTTCTATTTCTTCCAGGCTTTCAATTACTATCACATTACCGTCTTCTTTTGTTTCCTTATACTCTTTTAGCTTTTCTTCTACATTTTCAGATTCTAATATTTCAACAATCTCAATTATTTTCTCGTTCTCATCCTCTTTTTTTAATTCCTGAACTTCTTTTTTTAAATTTTTGACAGTACTATGTGGTAATTCAAATACCTTTGCCTGCTTTGTTTCCAAAAAAAGATTCCATTTATCTATAAATCTATATGCGGTATCTTTTGATATATTTATATATTCTAAATAAGCTCTAAATCCACCTTTTTTATTATTAACTAAAAGTTGTTGAATTTCATATAAACTTTTAGATAATTCTCTAGTATTCCGATCTAATTGTCTCAAATTATTTCTTATAGAGCCTTCTTTTCTGATAATCTTCTCAGCAGTTTCTTTTTCTATATTATAATCCTGAAAATTAAAATAAGTCTGCTCTTTTTCTTCTTCTAATGATATTACTTTTTCTTTTTTTTCTTCTCGCATATCAAATACACTCATTTTTACCACTCTCTTTCTGCTTCTTCTTCCAAAAATTCATCAGCTAAGTTTCTATAATCTATCGCAGCATTTGACGAATTTTTGTAATTTATTATATCTAATCCATTATTCATAGCATTTACTATATTTTGATCATCTCTTATATTTGATTCTGTATAATTATACTGTGATTTATTAGAAAAATAATTTTCAAAATCTTCTTTCGCTTCCTTATAGGCTTTTGTTCTTTCTTTTACACATACTAAGAAAATTTTTCTAATCTCTAATTTTTTATTTTTCTTTTTTGCTATATCGTATGTGTCTAAAAGATCAATAACACCTTTTAAATCGACATTTGAAGCTCTGGAAGGTGTAAAAATATAGTCCGTACAATTTAATATAGCTGAATTAAAATCATTAACAGTTCCCTCTGTATCAAAAATCACATAATCGTAATCCTCGAATAAATATAATAAATTTTCTATACAACTATATATCGCTTGGTTATCCTTTTTTTCTAACACAAAATAACTATTTAAGTTTATAAGTTCTTCAGATGAAATAATAATATCCAATCCATTTTTTTTAGTTATATAATTATCAAAATCAGTTACTATGACATCATTATATTGCTTTAGTATGAGTTTAACTAAATTATGTTCATTATTTATTTTTAAATGAACTTGAATTGAACTTCTAGGGTCACTGTCTATTAATAAAACTTTCTTCCCTCTTTTTACTAAAGCATATGCAAAAGTAATTGCTGAAACTGTCTTAGCAGCTCCCCCTTTTGGATTAACAAAACTCAAAATTTTCATAACATCACTCCTTGTTATTTGTCTTTTTTTATTTTTATTTCTTTCAATATAGGATTATATATAATTTCAATATTTCTGTTTTCTCCGCTTATTTCCATGTCTTCGATTATATCTAATGGAAATGACAAAGAATATTGCCCCCCACGTTTTGAGTTAGGCTGCCTATATTGTAATTTTCTTTTTTTTACTATTATTTTTTTTTCCATTTATCCTCCTGTATTAAGTAAGGAAAATAAGATTTGCTTTTATTCTCCTTAAAGCGTATAATAACAATAGCTGTAGTGTTTCATACACTTCAAGAAAGTATTACTTGTTAATGCTTTCTTTTTTTACCACCTCATTTTTCTTCTATATTATAGTAACATTTTATCATAGTACACGTACAAAGTCAACGATTTCTATTAATTTTATTGTCTTTACTTCAAGAAAAAACTTTTATTTTCTTGGTGTCGCAAGCTGCGACACCAAAACTAAATTTTGTATTCAGTTTCTGAAAAGGTGCATAAGACTGCTGTCTACACACCCTTTTTATATATTATTTCTTTGCAAATTTAAGTATATAATCGCTTGCTTTTTCAGCTTCTCTTATAACATTAAATAATATACTCGGTGTTTCTTTTAATAACTCTATATAATGTTTTATATATGCCTTATGATTTTCAAAATGATTCTTATTATTACTTATTTCAATTCCTAATTCCAATTGTAAAAACATTGAAGAAATTTCAGCGATTAATTCCTCTTTGGCATACTTTTTGTCAAATTGCCTTTTAGGCATTTCTCTGTTTAATCTGCTCTCATGCCCTGTACTATGTGCCATTTCATGAAATATTACAGCATAAAAATCGTCTTCAGTTTTAAAGTATTCCCGGTTTGGCATAACAATTTTATCTTCATATCTCGAATAATAAGCATTATGAGTAAAAGCATAATTTATTTTCGCTTCTGAATTATTTATAAGTTTTTCGGCTAACTCATTATTTCTAAAAATTTCATTAATTGATGTGTTTTCAGGTATATTTTCAATCTGTTCAGCATTAAATACATTAAAATATGATGCTATAGGACTATTTAATTCTTCTGTTATTTCTTTTTCTTTTCCGTTTTCATCTTTGACTTTTTTTGTTATATCCCATTTCCAAAATTCCAACCTTATGGATTTAGCACCTTTTTTTATTTTCCACTTTTTAGATTCAGCCTGCTTGTATGTTAACCAACGATTATCTTTAAAGCCCATTCTTTCAGCTGCCATATATAGCTTTATTAAATTAATTCCTCTATAAGATACACCATTAGTCGGATTTATCGGCTTGGCAGTTAACCACCCTTTCTGCCAAAAAGTTTTTTCTCCATTTTCTAAATCTTTAATAATTGTATCAACTAACTCTTTTCTTTCTTCAAAAACTCTTTCTCTAGCTTTTCCCATTTTGACCACTCCCATAAAATAGTTTTTAAAACAAAACTAAATCTATAAGGACACATAAGAGACAATTACACATTAACTCGCATTACCAGTAGAAGCCATTTCATGCATACAATTGTTCAGAGTTCCTACACAATTTTTTTTGTTTTTTTTCATAAACGAATTTTTGCATACAAGATTTTCAAGGTTTTGCGTAGCAAACACGGAGTGCTTGACCTTGAAAACTTGAATCCCGCTGGGATTTCGCAGTATGCTATAATTTGAGTTGAAAAAAAAGAAAAAAGATTTATAAAAAAAAGAGAAGCGGTTTAGCTTCTCTTATCATTCCCGGAATAATAAAATTGTTTTTATCTGCTTGCATTGCCCTATTTGTTGCAGTGCAATAAATTTACAGCATAAATTTTGTGATAAAAATTCTTAAACGATTTAAAATAAACTTATTATATTCAAGATTGTATATAATTATAAATCTTTATAAATTTCACCCCGACTCCCAATATTAATAACTAAAATTATTAATTGGTCATCTCTCTTAGAAAATAAAGCCCTAAATTTCCCAATTCTAAGTCTAAAAATATTTTCTTTTGTTTTCAAATTTTTTATATCATAATATTTAATATTTTCCAAATCTTGAGAAATTTCATCAAAAGCTTTAAAAAATTTCAATCCATCTTTTTTATTTTTCTCAATAAATTTTTTTGACTTTTTACTATAAATTACCTTTAATAATTTGCTCAATAGTAAGTTCGCTCCCCTCATTAGGGTCTAAATCAGGTTCATCAATCCAACTTAATAGTTCTTTTTCTTCTTCATCAGAAACATATCCACAATTTTTTTTAATGTATTCCACAAGACTAATATCTTCATATTGATTAATATATATATTCATTGCTTTTCTTATAACCTCTGAAAAAGAAATTTTTTCTCTATGAGCTATATTATTCAATTTTTCATATTCCGCTTCGTCTATTGTTATTGATTTTCTAATCACATAAATCAACTCCTTTTTATATTATAGTAATATAGTATTATTATAGCATAATAATACCTAAATATCAAATACTAGAAACATAATTCTTGTCAGGAATGTGAAAATAACTAGTTTTCTTTCTTTTAAGATGCTTTATATTAGTGGCCTAATACTTGGTTGTCACTAGTAAAAAAACTCTCTTAATCGTAAATTTGAACCTCGAAAGATTGTATAAATTATTCATTATAAAATAAAAAATTCTCCTGATAGATTACCGGAGAAAATTAAAAAAAAATTACTTATTCAAAATTTCTAATATATCTTTCTTATCAATATAAATTAAATCAGATTCTTTTATTCCAAAGTTATATAAAACATTCTATTATAAAATCCTAGAATAGGTTCAATAATAAAATAAACCTTTGAAAATTTAGTTATTCCCAATTCTTGAATATTCTTATCAATACCTTTATAATAACCAAAAGAACCTCTAACTGTTGAATTTAAATCTAAATTATCAATTGGAGAGTTAAGAAATAAACTACAAGTACCTGTTAACTCTTTATAACAAGTGTAAGAATCTCCTTTTAATCTCCAATCAATTCTAAAATCCTCTTTTAAAGGATCAAATAATACAAGTATATTCATAACACACCTTTCTTCATATCAAAAACTGCTAATTTTACCGGGATAATTTTCAGATAAAACCCGCTATTAATACTTGTACAAGACACCATTTCAGTAGCCTTTTTTTTCTTAATTTCTCCAAAATCCTTTAAATTCATTGCTTTTGAAGCTTATTTTTTTGTTCTCCTATTTTACTTTTTACCGAATATTTTTTTTTATTTGAAACTGGCAATTTTTCTTTTATTTACTTATGTTGACAGTCTCTATTTTTCAATAAAATCTTCAACTTTGGTGGTAAATTTTCAAAAAAACGCACCTACCCCAATAATAAAAAAATACGTTCAAAGTACTTTTAATACCAACGCATTTTTTTCAGTTTGCCCCTGATCGCTCCTATGAGGGAACTCCCCCTATTTATTTAAAATCTCTAATAATAATTTTTCTATTTTATCAATTTTAAAATGTAAATATTCAAACTGTTTCTCAAACTCTTGGTTTTTATTGTGGGATTCTAACATACTTTCAACTAAGATTCTTTTTAAAAGATCGTGATTTTCAATTATTTTTTCTGTATCATTTTCTATATTGGAAACACTTTCTCTATGTTTATGTTCATAATATTCATCTATAATATCACCAATAATACCCATAATTCCTCCATATTTTTAATTCATTTCTTTATAATTACCGGGATAATTTTCAGATAAAACCCGCTATTAATACTTGTACAAGACACCGTCTCAGTACCCTTTTTTCATTTCCAACCCATTTGAACCTCAATATTAACAGTGATTAATCCATGTTTTTAAGTGTATCAATCCACTTTCATTTTCTTTTTTCTTCAGACAGCTTTTTTATAATCCACATAATTATGGTGCTACCCCTTTAACAGTGATAATTAAGAGATCATCGTCTTCATTATAGTATAAGTAATACTTATAATTTTCATAAATATAATTTCTTGTAATTATATTTGTTGTCATTTTAAACATAATATTAAGCCCTGTTACTAAATTATCTACATCATTAAAATTAACATTTGGTTTTGTCATTCCTAAAAATAAGCAAATATGATTTCTGAAATCATCAATTTGTTTTTTTGTTTCAGGATATTTAAAAGTCATTTGTAGAAGTAATACTTTTTCAGTTTTTAACTCATATGTTATGTAATAACATGTTTTTTTAGCCACACAAAATTCTTCTCTTCCAGTACCAGATTTTTTGTATAATCTTGAAGTTGTTATTGTAGAATCATTTATCTTATAACGTTTTAAAAAAGTTTCTAAATTATTTTTTACAGTTGTTAAAGTGATATCTACCTTTCGGCTATTTTCAATTTTTTCGGCTTGACTTTTTTTTAATTTATCTATTACCTGATCTTCTATTTTGTTTTTTTTATAAGTATAAGTTGTCTTTTTTGTTGTATTTCTCCCTACACATGATTTCATCATGCCAGTTATAATCAGTGAGATATATAAGAAAGAAAGACATTTTACACATATTTCAAACAATCTATCTACTATATTATTAATTTGTTTGTATTTATGAATCTGTTTTTTTAATATTAAAGATATTATAAATAGTATTGTTATAAATATAATAATAAAAAATATTATTTTTAGTAAAATTAGAAATATATTCATACTAATAATATCTCCTTATTTTATAGACTTAATTTTAATCATTATTAGTAAAATTAATAAATAAAACTTTTTCTTTTGGGTTATCTAAAAATAAGTTTTGATTTTTAGCAGCCATACTTTCAATTCCTTTAATAAAAGTATACTTTAGTTTCACTTCATTAATCTTATGATTTTTAAAAAGAAATAATTTATACTCTGCTTTACTTTCACTTTCAATAATAAGCTCTTGTAAGCTCTTCTCGATACCTTGTTTTTTATTCAATATATTTTGCACCATTATGTCAGTTACAACCGATGTCCTATAATACATATCATAATTAGTTCTTATTTCATCAATGTTAATATAAAAAATAAGCTTATTCTCTTCTCCTGGTATAATAATAATAGACGAACTATCATCAATATTTTTTCCAGAATAGAAATTAAAAGCTTTAAATTTATTAATATCATCATATTTAGGCATATATGGTCCGGCCAAAATTATGATATTCATAATGATAAAAAGTAAAAAAATTGTTTTTTTCATACGTCAACTCCCATAGATTGTTTAATGATATTTATTTAAAACCAGATCTTATATAAACTTATTTATAAACTCTTTTATTTTTTCAATATCTTCATCACTTAAAAGGTTTGCTATTTCAATAATTGTAGATTTCTTTTTAGTTTTTATAGAAATTTTTTCAGAACGCCCGGCGGGCGTTTTGATAATTTTTTCAATTTCTCCAACTTCTAAAGGTAAAACTTCATTTATAATTTTAGAAGAATTAGAAAAATTCTTCTTTTTCAACAAGCTATAAATTGTATCAGCCTTCCGTATATTGATTTTGTCCATAACTTCTAAAAGTTCTTCTGGATATTTTTCAACTCTAAGATATCTATTGACAGAACGCTTAGAAATTCCATAATCCTCTGCAATATCTTCGATTTTTTTATTTTTATGTCTGCTTTCTTTCCATATTTTTAAAGATAGTTCTAAAGTTGTTAAATCTTCCCGTAATGTATTTTCATGTAAAGATATAGTGTCTAGCAATTCATATGGAGCATTCCTAGGGATAATAACTAAATTATTACCGCCAACAATATTATAGTCTTCAATGTTTTCAAAACCCCAAAAAATAGCTGTACTTCTTCTAAAACCACTTAAAATCTTGTAGCCTTCTACTTTTTCAATTAAGTATATAGGATTTATTAGACCTATAGTGCCTATAGATTTTGATAATTCATGAAGTTTTTCATCTTTTAATAAATCATCAAAAAGAATTTCTCTGTTAATAAACTCTCTGTCAGAAAAATCAATCTTTGATAATATTTCTTTATCAATTTTAGTTAATTTAGCACCCTCAAGTTTCATTATTTCCTGTTTGATGAGATCATCATTATCTAATTTTTTCATTAAATCTTTTGCTTTACCGCTATTGATATTATCAAGAGGATTTCTATTACTAAATATACTTTTCTTAGCCATTTGTATTTAACCCCTCTCTTTCTAAAATTTCAAGAGCTAAAAATTCATAATCTTTTGCCCCATTACTGTGCGGAGCGAAAGTGAAAATATCCTGTGCCAATGCAGGGGCTTTACCTAAATCAACGTTCTGTCTAATTTTACTTTTCATTAGAGAGCTGCCAAAGTAATTTTCTAACTCATTTTGTGTATCTGAGGATAAATTCGATCTTATATCATATTGTGTGAGTATTATTCCGTTAATTTTCAGACTACTATTAAGTTCATCTTTTAATTGTTCAATTGTGTCAATTAACATTCCTGCACCACGAAGTTCAAAATACCCAGCTCTAAGAGGAATATAAATACTGTCTGCAGCTGCAAGAGCATTAAAAGTTAAAACAGATAAAGATGGTGAAGTATCTATCAGACAGATATCAAAATCATCTTCTACATCTTTTAAAGATTTTTTCAAAAGTGTTTCTCTGCTCACCTGACTAGCAAGATTTAAATTAGCTGCTTCACTTTCTAAGTTTGAAGGTAATAAATAGAAATGATCATATTGAGGAAGTTTTATAAGAAAGTCCTTAGATTTTCTATTAACTAAAACATCATAAATTGTATTATCCAGAGTGACAGGATTTATTCCTAAAGAATCAGTTAGATTTCCCTGTGGATCCATGTCAACTACTAAGACTTTAAAACCATTTTTTGCATAGTATGAAGCTAGATTATAAACTGTAGTTGTCTTTGCAACTCCTCCTTTATTATTTGCTATTGCAATTTTTCTCATATAATCCTCCTAAATAATTTCATATTCCTGTAATAAATAATTTTCTGTCTGCTCTTTGGTTGGCTTAACTTTTATGTTCATGTTGTTTGTTTTTTTCATTTGCTCTATAACCAGGTTATTAAATTCTTCCAATGTTATTTTCTGTTTATCAGAAGTTATTTCTGCAGTATATTTAAGCTTGCTTTTACTTAAATTTTCTGTCCCGGAAATTTGAAGTTGTTCTTGCCCTGTTTTATGTGTTAAAAATAAATTTTTATTATGACCTTTTTCAAAAAATATTTCAAAATAGGAATTTTCATATTTTTTATTTTTTTCAAAATGATATCCGGAAATCAATTTTTTTTCTTTTAATTCATCAAAGGCCTTTATTATACTTTTTACACTTTTATTAATATTTTCTTTTTTCCAGGATAATGGTATTCTTGAAGCAAGAAAAGAAGAGTATCTTTTTATATATAATGCTTTATTTCTCCATTTTGTAATCATTGTATATAACGATCGAGCTATATCGTATTCGATCAGCTGCAGATCAGCCGCATTAAAATATAAAAACCCTTTACTTATAATATTATCAAAGATTTTTTCATCAAATGTAACTTCTATAAGTTCTTTTATTTTATGATGATAAAAATATTCAGATAAATTATTACTGACCTTTATAGCTTCTTCAAAGGTAACAGTATCAATAGAAAGCATTTTAGTTTTTATTTCCCGATTTAAAATGTTAGCATTTGGATTATAATAAAAACAATTGTTAAAAGTGTAACTTGTTGTTGCTAATCTATTTAGACTCTCTTTAACTGCTTTTAGGGTTCGCCCATTGTATTTTATTCCTGATTTTTCCATTAATAATTTGTAATAAAAGTAAACTTTCCTATTATATTTTTGATCTCGTAATAGTGACATTAGTCCATGAAAAATTCTCTCATCAAATTCATGAGGAATTTTAGAGTTTAAAGCAGGTATAACTTCAATAAATTGATTTTTTTTATCATTAAAAATATATTTTATCCCAGTATTGATATCTATTTTTTTATTTTTGGTAAATAAAGGATATTCAATAGTATTCATTTCAATTCTTATAATATTTTTAGTTTCTTCCATATCAAGAAGTTTTTCGGTTTCATAATTTTCTTCTTCTATCCTAATTTCACTAATTGGTTTTATAAGTTCAGTTTTCACTTTTACCTCCATAGTGTCGGTGTAAGTTATTTTTAATTAATAATAACCTGTAGCGACATTTTTGTCAACTAGATTTTTTAAGGGAGTTTTTGTTCGTATATAGTTTAAAGAATATTGATCTTTATTAGTATGCATGCTGAAAAGCAATAATTTAAATACTTTAATACTATTATCTTAACTTCATTGAACATATAAAATAACTTCAATACACATATAAAATAACTTAGATGAACATATAGAAATAACCTCAATACACATATTTAGTGAAAAAAGGAAATAATAAAAAAATAACTTCATTGAACATATAAGAATGACAAGAAAATTGCTGTTATATTGTTTAGCATATTATTTTACTAGTAGAGTGTTTTTTTAATAACAATAAATTTCTAAAATCATAGTTAATAGTACTAATAACTTGAAATATAGGTAATATAAAACTGAAAGGTGATACTAATCCGAAAGATAGAAATTTGACTAAATAAAAAATACAGAACAGCAATTATTGTTCTGTATTTAGGGGTTACTTATAAATACCGCCTCTGCTATCTATATTAATAACTAATATAATGAGTTCATCATTTTGAATTGTAAATATAGCCCGGTATTTTCCAATTCTTAATCTAAAAAAATCAGAATTCCCTTTAAGCTTAACGATATCATAAATTTGAAAACTACCTTTGATGTCCTTTGAAATTTCCTCAAAAGCTGATAAAAATCTTTCAGCTGACTTTTTGTTGGCTAAAATCCATTTTTCAGCCTTTTTTTGGTAATATACCTCGTAGTTCATCTGTGCTTATCTTCCTTCCCCTATCACCTGGGTCAAAATCTTTAATGATCTCAAGAATATCATTTTCTTCTTCTAAAGTAGCAAAATCACAATTCTCAAGTAAAAATTCTTTTAATTCAAGATTTTCCTGCATTTTTATATATTCTTTGGCAGCATATCTCAAGAATTCTGAGAATGTTTTTCCAACTTTTTTTGTATATCTTTCAATCATTTCAAAATCTTTCTCAGGGATAGTTATATTTTTAGTAATACTTACTCCCTGATTTTTCATAGTTAATTCCTCCCAAAATTATTTTACATACATAGTATATACTATAATCATATTTAAGTCAAGCTTTTTATTATGATCTAAAAAGTAGTTTTTTTGTTCACTCAAATACTAAAATATTATATTTGACAAAAAAATATATATAGTATATATTGTATATCATGATTTATAATTTGGAGGTTTTTATGGCAAGCTTAAGGAAATTAATTTCAATAAAAGAAGATGAATATAACAAAATAAATAATTATGCACAAAAAGAAAGAATTACTTTTTCAGAGTTTGTAAGAAAGGCAGCTAATTTCTATATCGATAAGCAAGAAGAAATAGAATTAGGTCAGTATTTAAAAGAAAATTGTGATTCTGTTTCTAAAGAGGAGCAAGCAGATATAGAAAATTGGATAAAAGAGTTAAAAAATCATACTGATTATGATTTTAATGAGGGGAGTGAAATAACTCTTGAAAAAATCATACAAGGTAATCTATAGTAAACAGGTTAAAGGAATTTTTTCAGAAGAAAAATTTTTAGCATTGAATTTTTTTAAAGCTTTTGATGAAATTACAAAGGATTTTACAAATATTTCATATCATAATATAAAATATATCCGGGATAATTATTATGTTTTAAAAATTAATAATTACAATGCATTATTTCAGGTTTTAAAAAATAAAAATTTGGTTTTTGTTATTGGTCTTAAGGAATCAAAAAATTAATATATATATTTATAATATTTTATAATACTTTATATGCTCTTGGGAAAGGCTTATCGTTATTGATTTTCAGAAGATATAAGGTGACACTAATCCGAAAATGAAAATAACTAAGCTTATATAGTGTTTTCAAGTCTTCTGATAATAAATAAGTATTATAGGTGCTATTTTAGGCGTAAAAATGAAAGGTGTCATAAATCCGAGAAAATGGAAAGGAGTACTAATGGCTTTAGTTCCACTGAATAATGATGATTTAAAAGAATATGCAGTTTTACATAATGACATTGTAGATAAATACTCTTTCAAAGATTTAACTGAAAGAGAAGAGAACATTCTCATTGTTCTGTTATCAAAACTTCAAAAGCAAGAAGCATTTAGCAAAATAAGTTTAAAAGAAATAAAAAATATGATAGATAAAAGCATGACTTATAAAACACTGTCGGAAGAAATACTAAAATTAGGCAACAAAAGATTATTTTTAATTGCAGAAAAAGAGATAAAAGACAATAAAGGAAATGTAATAAGTAAGAAAAATGATCTATGGCGACCTGTTATTTTTTCTACAGTCATAATCCATGATGATGAAAAAAATGTAAGTGTTCGTTTTAACCCGGATATAGAATATCTTTTTTGGCAGATGAAAGAAGAATTTGAGAAAGTAAATCCTCATCACTATTTGAAAATAAAGAGTCAAAATTGGAAAGCATTCTACAGACTATGCAAAAGGTGGGAAAATTACCCTAGCCGAGTTGAAATTACAGTGGAGAATTTGAAAAGAATACTTATGTATGGTGAGGAAATGGAATATAAGACCTTGAAAAGACGGCTAAATGCTGTTAAAAATTAATGAAGTTACAAGCCTGCACGTAGAATTTGAAGAAAAATAAATTCATTGATTTTTTCAATTAAAAGCTTAAAAGATCAAATAAGAGAAAGTATACCTAATAGTGATTTAGAGAATAAATATTTACAGATGTCGAAAAAGTTTACCAAAGTCTAAAAATCCGGGTAAATTACAAATTGAATGTATTAGGAGGAATAATGAGTTTATTTGAAGATTTATTTTTTGATGATGCTTATCTAGCACAGAAATTTTCAAGAAAAGTATTAAAACATTCTGATGAGTTAAAAAATGACAATGAAATAATAAAAAAAATTCTAATTGAAAATATGTTAGATTCTTTAAAAAATGCAGAAGAAATAAAAAATGAAATCAAAATTCTAAATGATAAAATTTCAGGAATGGAAAAATTACTATTAGAAATTTTGGAAAGTAAAAAATAAATGGTAAAATGAAAAAATTTTTTAAAAGGGGTTTTGTCAAAAAAGAGAGAAAGCCCCTAAAGAATTGTTAAATATATGGTTTTTTAACTCATAACGTCCGATAATAAATTGTTAAATTAAAAAACTTGCGGTAATATCTATTCTTTTGCTTTTAGAGCTTTTTTACCCCTTGTCCAAAGAAAGTTGTTGCTTGAGTCAAAAAAAACTCTTTAAATCGAAAATTTGAAGCTTTGATTATCATGAAAAAACAGTATTCATAAAAAAGAAAAATATGACGGGAATTTTAAGAATTTAATTTTATAATTCATAGTAATTTATATAGAATGAATTATAAAATTTACCTGCAAGTCACCAGGGAAATCTAAAAAATAAATAATTTTATTATTTGGCATTTTCCTTTGCTGCTTCTCTTTAAGGATAAATACCCCGCTATTAATACTTGTACAAGAAGACATTTCGAGAGTATTTTTATATGTTTTATACTCACAAACTATTAAAAACATTAGCTTTAAGTTGTTATTTTTTGCTTTCCATATAAGCTTTTTTTCTATTAGAGCTTAGCGTACAAAATTTCCGAAATGTTGGCGGTATCCCTATTAAAATTTATTTTATATTCAAGAGGAATTTCTCTATCCAAATAATTATACTGTTCTAACAGAAATTCTAAAATTATCTGCTATTTTCTTTCTCGTAAGATTTTGAATATAATAACTATCTAATATCAAATAAGTGTTATCTTCTTTGCTCTACTCTCTAATAGTTATTTTCTTTATTTTATATTTGCAAAGAAAAGGTTGACAAGAATCGGAAAATTTGTGATTTTCTTTGAATGAGGGGTTAGAGGGAAGCCTAGTTATCCTCCTGCGTTTTAACAGAAGAATATTTTGACGTTTTCCCGTCATTTCGGGGAATCGGTCGCAAGTCTTAAACTTTTTTCTGCTTCTTTGCCCACAGAATCGCTTTTTCAGCTTCGTTTAAGTCCTCCCCCGCAGTTAAATTATGTATTATCTAATCGCAGGCAACAAAGAACCTTAAACCCTATTTCTAGGGTTTATAACCACTTATTTTTTTACGTTGCTAGCCACAACCCCCTCTGATTACGTCGTTTATATGCCACTTACGGTAGGATTCCGCCGACTTATTTATTTTTACAACCGCCTGTATGTCTGCTAGTTTCGGCAAGGCTGTTGTCCATGATGTAGGATATTCAGTTTTATATTAATATAGTTAATCTGTTGTTATAGTTGTAACAGTATTGTCTTTTATAAGAATTGAGAACTCCCCCCTGCATATTTTGCTAGGTCTCAATTCCATTATAATTTTTTCTGTTTCTTCATCTACAATCTTTTTTTCGATTTCTTTAATATCAATTCCTAAAACTCTTTCTATATATCTTATTACAGCATGTTCTGAAATAATTACACTTTCCTGTGCATTTGCTATTTTAGCTTTTACTCCCTCTAATTTTTTTCTTTTAATTTCTAAATTTTTATCTATTTCTTTCTTCTTTCCTTTTATATCCTCAATTTCACTGACTAACTCTTTTTCTCTTCTAAGTAATGTTTTTATACTCTCGTTTTTCATTGAACCCTCCGATCTATGATTTTTTAATTTTATTTTATACAAAAAGTATTAATCAGTTTTTTTCTTAATTTTTTTATCAAATAAATCGAAAAAATAAAGTCAATATTTATAGTATTTAGAACAAATTTGAGATTTTTTCCTGGAAGAGGAAATTTTTTCCTGAAGGATTTTTTTCTTTAATCTTATTTTATATAAAAATCATTTTACAGGACTAAGAAAATATAAAATCTCTCAGTCCTGATCTTATTAATTTTCACTTACTCTTTTTATATTCTGCTTTATTTCCAAACCTTTCAAGATTCAAAATCAGATTTTTAGCAGTTTTTTTCACAGTATAAACTACATAAAACACTTCTTTGTTCTTTTTTATGCATATTTCTGCTATCATTGAACAATCATAAGATGTACCATAATTGTTTATGTCTATTTCAAGTATTATTTTTATAGCTGTATAAATATCTGATTTTCTCTCTTTAAAATCTGATAATTCGCCTGTAAATTGTGGAGATTTAATAAATTTTACTTTCATATTCTCCCCTATTTTTTTATTACCCATTTTTTTATACTTTCATCTGCTTGTTCAAAATATTTACTATTACATTTTTCACAGCAAAGCATTATTTTATTTGGGTCTTTTTTTGTTGGTATTTCTGTTAAGAATTCTCCGCAATCACATTTTTGAGCTGATTTTTTCATTTCCTTTTTAGGAGATAAATCAGGCTTACCATTACTATCCTTGTAATTCTGTTGACATGTTTTGCATTTCCAAAAATCTCCATATTTCCCCTTAATTTTATATAATATACCACCATCTTTTGGACAAGGGATTTCTGATTTTTCTGCAGGTCTTTTTTCAGTAAAATCAGGTTTTCCTTTATTATCATTGAAAGTAGAACCACACTTTTCTTCTGAACAAGCCCAAAAATTATACTTTGATGTTTTTATATTTTTTAAAAATCCGTCATTGCATTTAGGGCAGATCACATCATCTTTATGTCTTATTTTTATATCTTTGTTTGTTTCCATAGCTTGAATAACCGACTTAAATACACTATCTGTTAAATCTGTAATTGTTTTTGTTCCTGCGATTATATCTTCCTGGATTACCCACCATAAAGCTGTTAAATCTGCTGTTTTTATTTCATCAGGCAAGACATTATTATAAAAATTTTTACCTTTTTCTGTTGCCCTTATCTGCTTTCCTTTTCTTTCTAAATATCCGTCGTTAATCAATTCTTCAACGGTGCTTGCTCTTGTTGCAGGCGTTCCGATACTTCCTTTTGCTCCCTCTTTGTCCTTATCTTTCCTTAACAGAATCTCTTTAATTTCAGGGTTTTTTATATATTTAGCAATACTTGTCATATCTGATATTAAAGTAGCTTCTGTGTAAGGTTTTGGTGGTTTTGTTTCTCTTGTATCTATCGGTGTAGCAAAATTTACAAAGTCATAGAGTCTGTCTTCAAATTTAGATATATTACTTTTTTCTTCCTCTTCTTTTTCTTCATTTATACTATTAAGAAACTTTTTATATCCTAAATCCTGTACAGTTCTATCTGTAGTCTTAAAATCATAATCTTTAACTTTAAATATTCCTGTTGTTTCTTTAAGTTTTTCCGGCGGCATAAATTGCACTAAATAAAATTCTGCTATAACCTGATATACATTTCTTTCTTTTTCTGTTAATTTTGACAGATCAAATCTTGTATGTGTTGGTATTATTCCATGATGTGCTGTTACTTTTGAGCTGTCAAATACTTTTGATTTTCTGTTTGTATCAATATTATCAAGTGATAAATTTAAATTTTCTTTTATAATCTCAATTAATTGAGGTGCTTCCTGAAAATGTTCCTCATTCAAATACTGACTATCTGATCTGTTATATGTAATTATTTGATGTGTCGCTTGCAAGACCTGTGTTATTTCCAAAACTTCCTGGGCTGTATAAGAAAATTTATTGTTACAGTATGCCTGCAGCTTATCAATATTGAATACTAAAGGCGGATTTTTAGTTAATATCTTTGATGTAACATTAACTTTATAATCTTTTATGTCAGCTATCTCTGCCTGTACTTTTTCAATATAATCTAAATCAATGATAAGTTTATCTTCATTGACAGGTGTATTAGCATTTTTTTGGAAAGTAAAAGTAATGTTATTATCCTTATCATTATTATTTGCTATTATTCTAAGAATATAATGTAATTGTTTTATATGGTTTTCTATTGCATAATCTCTATTAACTACCAGACCAAGCGTAGGGGCTTTTACCCTCCCTACATGCAGAGTTTTTGAGGACTTACAACTATAAAATCTTGATAAGTTTATCCCGATAATTGCGTCTGCTATTCTTCGTGCTGCAGCACTTATTCCCAAGCTTTCATATTTCCTGTTATCTTCTAATTTAGTAAATAATTTTCTTATATATTCAGTATTATTATCATTTATCAGCATTCTTTCTACAGGCTTTTTATAGTCATGGTATAATAAAATTTCATCTCCGATCAACTGACCCTCATCATCAGGATCACAGGCATGAATAACACCAGAACATTCTTTCAGAAGATCTTTTATAATATTCAATTGTTTCTTAGAACCTGCATTTATAGGTTTCAATTCCCAATTAGGAAAATTGAAAGGTAAGTCCGGGATATTCCATTTTTGAAATTTTGGGTCATAATCTTCCGGCTCTTTTAAACTTAACAAATGCCCCGAAGCCCATGTTATATAATAATCTCCTTTTTTTACATAACCGTCTTTTGTTTCCTGAGCTCCATCTATTGCAGTAGCAATTGCCGTTGCAACATTACGCTTTTCTGCTATTATTAATTTCATATTTTCTCCTTTTAGCTTTAATAAAATACATCAAATTCAAAATTATATTTTTTCAATATTATATTTTTTAACTGATCTGATAATTTTGAATTTTCAATGAACTTCTTTTGGTCTTTGAAAAAATTTATTTTATTTTTATATTTTTCACTATGTTCTTTCATATCTGATATATGTATTTTTTCCTCTAATAAATAATAGTAATCAGGGAAAAGTTCCATATTATTACTATATTCTTGATAGTTTTTTTGCTTTTTTATATTTAGTTTTTCTATAATTTTCACATTCTCTATTTTTCAGCAATATTTGCATAAAATTTTATTTAGAAAATTGTCTTCCCGCTCTAACTGTTTTTCTTCTTTTCTGATAATTTCAGATATTATTGTTTTTTCTTCTGATTTTATATCAGGATAACTTTTTATTATTTCTTTTAAATATAATATAATTGTAAAGGTCGCATTATTCATATGTGTTTTATAATTTATAATAAATGTTTCTACTGAATCAGCCCCCTTATAATGGCTGTTAAAGTCTGCAATCTCATATTCTAGATTGTCATCTTTTTTATCTAACATTCTTTCTCCTTTTATATTTTTATAGAAAAAATTTTAATTTTAGATTATACTATTTATATATTATTTTTAGGTGGTGTTTATATGGCTTATTATGCTTATTCAGATTTTGAAAGAAAAAAAATTGTTTTGGCAAGTTCCTGTACTATCATTGATAAACATAAAGAGTTTTATTGTGAAAATCCTGAATGTAATGCCAAACTAAAACTAAAAGCTTTAAATTCCAATATTGTAAATAAATATTTTTCTACTTTAAAAAATTTTCCTCATATTGAAAATTGCTATTTTAAAAAAATAACTACTAATAATTTTAATGAAATCGACTATAATGAAGACTTATTTCAATTCAATGAAATTATTGAAGAATATCTCAATAATAATATTCGTAATGTAAACCGAAGGCTTTCAACCCTATCTCAAATTTATTATATGTGTAAAAGTAGAGATATATTTATGAAATATAACGATTTCCAAGTTGGAAAAATACTTTGTGACACTCGTTCTAATCATATATACATTAAAGGAATTTTTGGTTATCGTCTCATTGAATGTAAATTTTATTCTTATAGAGACCAGGATAAAACACTTTACTTTAAATATCCTTTAAATGATTCCCTTATTAACACATTTTTATTAAAAATAGTATTTCAAACCGAAGAACTTTATTTAAATATTAAAAATACTTTCTGTAATTTTAAAGGATATCCTATAGTTATAGCCGGTCAATGGTATAAAAATGAAAAATATTTTTCAACTAACGTCACAAATAGAAATCAATTTTATGCTCCTTAACAAGTTTTTATAACTTGTTTTTTTTATCATTATTTTCACTCCATATTTTTTCGTACTTTCTAGTTACATCATACATTTCCTTTTCCGTTTTTATATTAAAATCCATTTTTTTATTTAAACAATACAGCATAGATAAATAATCTTCTGGCAGTTCTTCATCTATTATTTTTATATTATTTTTTAAGAACTCAATTAATAAAAACATTCCTTTAAATTGGAAAACTCTGGGTTCTTTTATATCATAATTATTATAAATACTTTTTGAAAAGTCATAAACTTTGCTAATATACCTTTCTTCTAAAAATAAGATTACAGCCTGGATAAGTTCATACCCTATATCAAATTTTAAACTGTTTAAATCATACGGAAAAGCCTTTCCTAAAATATATTCAAGTACATCTTGTTTTGTTTTATATTTTGATAGATTTTCTATACTATCTTCTAAATAAAATGGCATAAGAGACTTTTCGCTTATACAATCTAATAAAAAATTCCAATCTTTATGAACTAATTTTAAAAGCTCTAAACACACTTGATATTCCTCATCTGTTGTATTTTCTCTCATTAGTATAAAATTTTTGAAAAATATTTCTTCCGGATAAGGTATGTCAGGAAGTTCTATTTGTAAGTGAATTTCATTGTTTTTTATATGAAATTCATTATTAATTGCATGACTATATTTAATATAGACATCTTTATCTTTTAGTATTTCTGTCCTTAGAAACCCTATCTTTCCTATCTCTCCATAACAATTAGACATTGAAAAAATTTCAAATTCTTCACCCTTAATAGTAAAATCAGCATTTATTTGTTTCAAATCCCGCATTTTCTTTTCTATATCAGGATTACAGAAATAAAAAACATCATAGATTTTATCTTTAAAAAACATATATTTATCTTTGATTTGATTAACAAATTCACACCTAAATTGATTATCTGTTTCCAATATTTTTTTATATGATATAATATCTTCTATTTTTAAATTCATTTAAACTCCTTGATTTTTATTTCATTTTAATCGGAAAATCTTTTAAATAAAATTTTTTCTGATTGACCGTAGGATTTTAGTACAGAACATATATAACCTTAATTTAGTTACGTCCATTTAGAGTATACTCTATTGGTACTCAATTAAACAAAAAAATATACCACTTCTTTAAGCCTTTTTGTGGTATATTTTTTCAATATTATCTTTTTTTATAATTTATTTATACTTACTCCTTATTTTTTAACAGTTATATCAATAAAATTAATAATGTCGTTGATTAGTTCATCTTCTTTTTCATAATTATGATTAAATTTTTGAAATAATTGTTTTAACTTATTAGAAGAGTTTTTGAAATAACTTTCAAAATCATTATTTATTATATTCCAAATAGTTTTAGAAGCTCCACCAGTACATCCTATTGGAATTATAATATTATTATTGTCATGGGCTATTTTGAATTCTTCCAGAACTCCAGAAGCTTCAATTATTTCAGTATTTTCTCCTATTTTATTTCCAAAAATAAATATTGATATTCCAACTCTTGATATCATATCTTTTCTATATTTTTTCCATAATTCAACCCTACTTTTTTCATTTTCTATTCCTTGAGGAAATGGTCTCAATAATAACCTATTGTCATTAATAGTTTTACTTTTTAAATAGATTTCCTCTAATGCACCTTTTATGACATAACTTCCGACACCTAATCCAAATCCAGAAACAATATTGTAACCTTTTCTTATTAATTGTTTGGATAAATTTTCAATAAAATTTACAGATTTTTCTTCTTTAAAATCACCATAATCAACAGCACTGCCAGAAATGAAAACATTGTTTCGATTTATTTTTTTTTCAATATTTCTTAATATATTAGTTATCGTTTTATAACTATCTATTTCTAAAACTTGTATATTGTATCTTCTTAAATCGTCAATTAATAATTTCTGTTTTGTTTCTCTATAAATAAAATCTCCCTCATCTTCATTTTGTTCTTTGGCTACTTTTTTCATAAGTGCATAATGAGTTTTTTGAGTATCATTCCCATAGTCTACTTTCATTCGACTTAAAATATAATTTAAGTTTGGATCAGAAAAGCTGAAGCCAATAAATAAAAAAGTTTTTGTTATCAAATCACCATTTAATGCCGTAATGAAAGGAGCATATTTAACATGGTATTCTTCATAATCTTCTTTTAAAATAATCGTGTCATTTGAATGATTTCTATCGCCATGCATTTTATAAATAATGGAATCTCTTTTAGGTTCTGTTTGCGATAAATGGGCATTAGTATATTTAACATCAGGAATTTTTTTAATTTCTTTTAAAGAATCTTCAATTAAGGAATCATAATTAGTAGTCCAAAATGTAGAGATGGGTAATCTTGCTAATATTCTATGATTTTCACTAATATCTTTTCCACCATAAGAATTTAATATTAGTTGATTGATTTGTGATCTATTTCCAAGTGTATTTTTATGATACTGTGCTAAGGAAATTAAATCACTTTCTTTTTCAATATCTAATCCTAAGTCCTCAGCAATATCTTCTAATAACTCTTTCCAATTAATACAGCCAGAATCAACTGAAAAACCAGCTCCTAAAAAAATAGCGGCATTACTTTCATTGATTTCTTTTACATATTTATCAATAAATTTTAATATTTTTCTATCCATAAATTCCTCATTCAACTATTTTATTTTTGTTTTTTTAATTTAAAATCGCTTAATCTATTACTTTTTTCATAAGCTTTTTCAATATATTTATTGGGGTCAAGTAAGAAGTCATCTTCTTTTATGTAGCTTATATAAGAACCTAAATCAGCTTCATAAGTTTTACATTCTGAGCAATGATACTTAGGTGGAATTGAGTTAAAATGGTTTTCTGATATTATTGAATATAATTTTGAGTCATCATATTTTAGGGTACTAGTCCCATGACAATTTTCGCTATTAGTTATAAACCAATCATAGCTTTTATTATATTTCATCACAACTGCAACAATTCCATTGCTTTTTGATGTTCGATCTTCTCTTTTAATTTCTTTAAGAGAATATTCTAATTCCCAATCTATCCATTCACTTTCTTTTATTTTAGGAGATAATATAACAATTAATACCGAAGTTCCATATATCATATCCTTTAAAATTTCTTTAATTGTTTCTGTCTTTTTATCTGTTAAGTCAGGTGAATCACTTGTTTCGCCATTGTAATATTTAGCATCTTCACCCAATGAATCTAATATCTTATCTCTTAAATCACAAGCTTCGGAGTATTTATATGAGATAAAAGTTTTTCTTGCCATATTTTCCACTTATCCTTCCTTATATTTTAGTAATAAATCATACAATAAAATTTTAAATTAATAAATAGTTATTTTTGAAAAAATACTTTATTGTAAATGTACGCATAGTTTTTTTGACATTCACATGAGTTTTATTATTAAAAAGAACTTTTATAATTTTTCATATAATCTAACACTATTTTTATGACTTGAAACTACAAAATTATCTAATCGTTTTGCAATTTCTCTTGCATGTTCTGCAAATTTTAAAGATGCTTGCCCATGTTTTTTTATTCCTTCCATTCATCATTGGAAAAAATATTTTCAAAGCTAAATATAGTACCTTTTTTATACTTCTGAACTCTTCTTAAAGCTAGTTCAATATAATCGCGGTCTGTCATAAATCCTCCTTTATAAAAAAATTAAAAGTTATTATATTTTTTCATATATATAAACCACTCATCATCTTTATTTTTTATTGATATTTCATTATTACTCAAAGTTGTACTAGGTTCATACCAAGACTGATTTTCAAAATATTCTTTTAATTCTGGAGTTTCAAAAACATACCCATCTTTAGCAAAAGGATAATTTTGTAAAATTTTTAACTCTATTTCATTAAGTTTAGATAATTTAGAAGTATCTTTAGTATTATAAATTTCCTCTAAATTAATTTCAGTCTCTTCATCAGAGCTTGCATCTTCGTTTTTTGAAGTTTCACTTTTAGTTTTTTCTTTTACCTTTTCTTTATATTTAGCTTCATCAATAACATACCATCCAACAATATAAGATGGTCTATCAAGTTTTTTATATTCAACAGAAAAATCTTCATAGTAATTGTATGTGTAAAAAGATTTTAAAGATTCAACTGATAAATCATTTAAATCAACACTAACAAAATTTCCTTCTGTGTAAAAAATTATTCTAGCGATATAATCACCATAAGAAATAGTTGCCATCCATTTGTCATTTGTCATTTTATCAATTTTCCATTTGGATTCGTTTTTTATACTTTCGAGTATTTTTAAATAATCAGAAATGTAATACTCAGAATTATAATTACCTTCAAAATCAACATATTTCTTATCATTTCCATGTGCAAAATCTTCAAAAGTAGCAAAAGCGATAGTATCATAAATAATATCTTCTAAATAGATATCTTTTTTCAAAAACCAACCAGTTTTACTTACATCTGTAAGCATAATTGGTTTATCAAATTTAACTTTTTTTAAAGTTTCAATATAACTTGAATTCTTGTTACAAGATAAGATTAATAAAAAGAAAATTAGTAAAAAAAATTTTTTCATGAAAACCTCCTAAATATTATATGTATATTCCCCAAAGGGGTGAGGAATGTCTTAATGCAATACTTTAGTTATAACCATATATAATATGATTACTACAAGGAGTCTTGTCATAACATTCCTCCAATCATATAAAGTATAGGCTTGCGAAAGCCTATTTAATTATAATAAAAAGCCGAACCTAAGTCCAGCTTTTTTCGCAATTTATACTTTTATGATTGTTTTTCAAATATATTATATCATATCTCTCAGAAAATTCAAGTTTTTTAATCCAGTGTAATATTACATTGTTTAATCCTTATTTCCCTGGATCTTTATATCCCAAAAACGGTTTTTCTTCCTAAATTTATTCAAAAATTATTTCTACTGTTTCTTCTATTCTTTTTTTTGTATCTTCATCCTTTAAATTTTCTAATTTTTTCACTATCCTGGTTGAACTTATACTTCTCATCTGATCCAAGGCTATCTGTCCTTTAGTGTTTTTAGTATCTATATCTATTCTCGTCCCCCATTTTCTTATAACACTTGTGATTGGTGCCACTATTACCTGATTTGACAATTTATTATATATATTTGAACTTATCACTATACTTGGTCTTGTTTTCGTTATCTCCGTCCCTACTGAAGGGTCGTAGTTTACCAAAATAATATCGTATTTTTTATAACTCATCATCAAATCCCTGCCATTCTTCCCAATCTTTTTCATCATTTATTATTCCATTATCCTGGAAACTTTTTATGAACTCTTCTCTAAAAGCTGCTTTATCATGTTTTTTTATTAAGATTCCATTATCCTTAATTTCAAAATCAATTTCATCTCCTAATTTTATATTCAAACTATCTAAAATCTTTTTCGATATCAAAGTCCCATAAGAGTTTCCTATTTTTATTATATTTGACATTTTCTCACCTCTTTAGTTATAACATGTTATTACTTAATTATACTTAAAAAATTAAATAATGTCAACTCTTATAAAAAAATATTTCAGCAATCCATTACCAGACTCCCTCTGAGGTAATTTTGAGCCCGTAGAGTGTTTTTTCTGAAAAAGACTATCTGATCCTTGTCTCTGAAATTTGAAGAGCTTAAAATGACTCTGAGAAAAAAGGAAAGGATAACATCAAAATGACATTATCCCCATTAACCTTCAAATTAAAAAATGATGTTGTTACTAAAACATTACTTTTAATTTCTTTTTTCATTCAATCTTTTTATCTGCTAACTCTTCACATAGATGTTCTGCTTCTAGAAAAAATTATATATTTGGTGACTTTTTTTGGAAAAAATGGAGCTACCCCTTCTATTTCCATCATTTCCTTTTCTACTTTAATCTTATTATTCCAGCATTTCTTGCTAAAATAAAACTTAAAATCAATTATTTTGTTAGTATCTGTTACAAATTTCAAATCGTAGAATTAATATCTGTTTTTATTATGGAGGTATCCTTAATAACTCCTAATTTTTTTTTATCTTCTAAATTTTTTAAAAAAAACATTTGTTTATTTTTATTAAAAAAAATTTCATCATTTCCTAAAAACAGCCTGAAAATTTTTATTTCTTGGTTATCAGACTTAATACTAAAATAATAATCAAATCCTAAAAATCTATCTATTGAAGTTTTAGAAAATTCTATATTTTTTATTTCAAAATCTTTATAATTGAAATAATATCTTTCTTTTTTAAATAAAAATGTCTTCACTATAATTATATTTTCATTTTCCAATCTTATGCTTTCTTTTATTTCAAAATAAGTAAATTCTACAATTAAAAATAAAATAATTAGTATAATTAGAAGATAATATTCTAATTTTAGAGAAAAAAATAAACATAATAGAATAATAGGTAATTCTTCAATACCATAATTTCTTTTAAATTCCATAACTCTCCTTAATCAATATTAGTATGGTTTCTTATATCCATGACCTATCCCTAGCTTTTTTAATTCATTATAAGCTTGTGGTTGTAAAGTCTTATTATAATGTGGGTGAGACCCCATTTATGAGTAAGGATATACATTAACTCCATCCTAGGTATTAAATTTTTAATGTTCTTAAGCTATAACGTCCGATAATAAAGTGTTGAATTTTTATTTCAATTTATCCTGGATAATCTCACTCAATTTATTTCCTGAATCTAATCGCCAGACTCTTTCTGAGGTCATCCTGAGCCCGTAGAGTGTTTTTTATGTAAAAGACTATCTCTTTCCCTATCTTTGAAACTTGAAGGGCTTAAAACGAAGCTGAGGAAAAAGATAAGGATAACATCAAAATGACATTATCCTCACCTATCTTCAGTTACTCATTTTAAATAATCGAATCTCTGTTGAAGATTTGATCTGTAAAAACTAAAATATAATATTATAATTTTTTATAATAAAATAAAAAATTATAATGAACGAAATGGAGTAAAATATAAAATAGATGATATTATTTAATTTTCTTAGAAACAACATTTCAAACATACAAAATAATAGATAAAATGCATATATAAATATATATGGTATCAAATATATATATTTAATACTTTTGTATACGATATTTCCAATGAATCTAACTCTTATATTCATTATTATTGGTAAAAACGCAATAAATTGAATAAATAAATAAAAATATAAATTATTTACTAGCTTCGATACTTTATTAAAAATAATTTTGATTTTAGTCGTTTTCATTTATTTGACTTTCCTTTCTAAGCTCCTCGGCTCAAGATAATAATCCGGATTTCCAGAGCTCATATAATTATTCAATCTCCATATCCTATCTTTTATCTCTTTTTCACTTAATACAGATTTTCCAAAAATTTTTCTTCCTGCATTGTATGCTTTCATTTGTCTTTCAGAAAAATAAAGTGTTCCATTACTTGAAAATAACTCATAAAATTCATGATACTCTTTAGAGTAAATATCTGCTGCTACACGACTTCTTTCCAGTTCAATCTTAGCTACTGTCAATTTATAGAGTTCCTTTCTAGTGTTATCATCCATTATAATATCTTTGGCATCATAAATAATTTTTGCTACAGATCCACCTGATGATATTACTTTCGATACTGTTATAGTTTTTCCTGCTATTACAAATGATCCAGGAATAAATGCTGTCAAACCACCTATTAAAGCTGTCTCAGCTAAATCAGCAGTAAAAATAAGAAGATTATTTTCATTATTCTTTTTATTTGCATCTTCTTCTTTAAATCCGTATAATTCACCAAGACATTCTGCTCTTCCACTGCAAACTTTATCTAAAGTTGATTGTGCTGCATCAAAATATTTACTATTTTTAACATCAACAACCTTATCTAACAAATTTCTAATATCTCCATTTTCAACAGCCTTATTATAAGCATCTGTTCCTTCTTTAATTTTATCTTTTATACTCTCATCAGCAATTAAATTTGATTCCGTTCTATCTCCATTAATCTGTCCTACTTTCTTTGCTGAATCTTCGTCTACATCTTTATTAACATAAGTCCCATGAGATCCATCATGTTGCATATTCTTTCTCATTTCTTCAGCATTACCTGCTCCATGACCATTTACATTAATATAAACTATACCATTTTTATCATCTACTCCCATTATTTGATCAGGATCACCTTCAAAAAATTCTATTTTATAGTCACCCTTCCCAAATTCTTCTAAGGTTTGACGTAAACTATCTTCAATCAGTTTTTGAGCATCTGCATCCATTACAATTTTCCCATCTTCATTTTTATACTTATCTAACTGCTCTTGTAGCTTCTTATCTCTTCCTTCAACAAAAGCCTTTATATCATCTGATCTCTCACCCATATTATTTGATATTTGACCTAGTATTGTCTCTCCTTCATTCTTAGTTCCTTCTTGAATCCCCTGCACTATTTCTGGAACTAATGATACTGTTTTTAATATATCCTCCACAAACTGATCTCTTACCTTTTGATTCCCTAAATCTGTGTGTAGTACTGTATCGATCTGCTCTACAACTTCATCTTTTGTTATTACCTGAGCCTTATTTATATCTGTATTTATTCCCAGTTCATCCAAATCAAGTTTTTTTCCTGCTTCTGTTACTTCAGTATTTACAAATGTTGCATTACTATCCTGCTGTTTATCATGACTTCCATATTGTATTCCTGTTTGTGGTATTAAGGTATCTTTACTTATTCCACTTAACTGGATTCCAGAATTTTCTCCATTATCATGGTCTTTTAAATTTTCTACTACCACTTTATTTGCATCAATACTCAATTTTTCATTTGGATTTAAACTTCCTATTATTGATCCTACGTTAGTTAAAGTTTCACCAACCTTTATGCTTCCACCATTTTCTGCTATTATTGATGTCTGGTTATTCACCCATTTAGAATCTGCACTATCCTGACTATAACTTCCATTTAATGATGGTATTGCATATCCTTCTTCCTTATTACTTCCTGGCATTTTCCCTGAAACATCTACACCTACGCCATAGCTACTTCCATTTGATTTATATTCATCCTGCAAAGATATTATATTCAAATCCTTACCTATATCAAAATTAATTTTATCAGCTGTTACATTAGCTCCAGCAAAAGTTGCATCCTCTTTAGTTGTAAGCTGGAATGTTCCTCCTACATTTATTGTTGTGTTATCATAATACTTAGAATCTGTATTTGATTTTCCACCAGAGATATTCGCTCCACCTATTACATGATTATTAACTATATCATAACCTGCATTTATTCCACTAGAACTTGATTTTGTATTATTACTATATGTATTTTCTCCAGCTAGTGCTACAAAATTCTTAGCATCTACTATAAAATTATCTCCTACTGTCACTTTTTGATTTACTAATTTTACATCTCCTTCTGATTGTATTATAAAGTTATTTCCTACGTTAATGACTCCTGCCACTGAATTTGTTCCGTTTTTATTTGATTCATAGCTACTTTGATTATAACTCGCACTTACACTTGCTGATACTAAATTACTCAATGCATTTTGTTTAGCATTTTCCATAACTCCCATGTTCATATGACCGTTTAAATATTGGCTGCCATATCTTATTCCTTCATATAAATTTCCACCTAATTGGGTTACATTTCTTAAGTCCTGTATCCCATTTCCTATTGTATTTATACTTTGCGAACTATTTCCAAATCCATAGTCTTTTACATTATCTGCTACATCACTTATTGTACTTGCCAGTTGAGCAGGAGTAAATCCTACATTTACATTCACTCCTATAGTTGTACTCTTCTGTTTTACTTTTTCCTCATATACTTCTTTGGCATCCAGAAGTTCTACTCCGTTTGTCCCCCTTATTACAAGGTTTTCTCCAATATCAGCCTGCATTGCTTCTGTTCTTACTCTGTTTCCTGCTTCTAATACTGTATTTCCTTCTGACATTATACTTGATACTGCCACTGTGGTGCTGGTGTTGTTTACTTCAAGACTACTTCTGCTGTAACTCACTCCTGCTGATATACCACCGCCTCCTGTTGAAAAGCTTGAACTAAATCCACTTCTCTTTTCTGTCAGAGAATATTCATTATTCATGTCATCTGTTGTTATATTTATATCATTTCCCGCTGTTACTATTATATTTCCACCACTGTTTTGAATATTGTCATTTTTTACTGCTATAACATTTGATGCTTTTATATTTACATCTTTCCCTGCATCCAGTATTACATTATTCCCTATTAATGTACTTCCCACTGCACTTTCACTGTAATCCGTCTCATATCTGTAATAACTTGAAAATGTTCCTTTCTTCTCTTCCTTTTCCTCATGATACATTGTATTCTTATCATTTGATATATTTATGTTATTTTCTGCTGTTAACTGTACTGTTCCGTCTGATGCTACCGTACTTCCCTTTATATTTATATCATTTCCGGCATTCATTATAACATTGTCAAGACCTGTTACCTCCGAACCTAATTTCTGATTTACTTCTGTATATTGATAACCGTTCTTTATTCCTTCTCTTTCTGATTCTCTCAGATTTATTGTATTTATTGATATATCTTTCTTTGCTTCTATATATGTTGTTCCACCTGATTCTGTTACTGCTCCTCTTGATACATAGTTTTCTCCACTGATATATGTTATATTTCCTGAGCTTATTACTCCTGCATTCTGAACACTATCTGCTGTATAATTTCTTTCTTCCCCTCTTAATCTGTCATTTACTACTGTTTCTACACCAGTTGTTATATTGCTTATCGTTCCCCCTGCTGTTAACATTAAGTCTTCTTTCGCTGATATTACTGCCCCTATATTCAATATATCATTTTTTGCATCTATCTGTATATTTGTTCCTGTTATCTCTGCTGTTAATGCTCCTACACTCTTATTTATCAGATTATCTGTATTTACATATACTGTATTTCCTGATAATCTTCCCTGATTTACAAGACTGCTGCTGTTTATTGCAAGTGTTTCCTGTGCTGATATTGTTGTTGTAGGACTCTTTATATTCTCCAATGTTGCCTGACTTAAATATACCTGTGGTACCAATACCTTTTCACCATTTACTTCCTGTTCCACATACCAGATTATATCACTCTTCAATGCTGCTATCTGATCTCCTGTTAAAGCTACTCCTATTGTTAGCTGTAAATCTCCGCTTGTTGCCACTGCATTATCAAGCATTTCCTTCATTAACTCTGTATCTGCTTTTCCATTTATGAATCTTGTACCTAATGTCTCTAATAAAAGATTATTCATATACTTTGTTTCATAATATGCATCCCCTAATCTTCTTGCCATATTCCAGTCTTTTGATTCGTTGTATCCTATTTTACTTAAGAAATAGTCACTTCCAAAAAATCTTGATAAATCTATGTACTGTGATCTTGTTTCCATTAAATACTTGGATGTCGGGTCTTTACTTTCTGCAAATAATTTACTCTGTGAACTTGTAAATACTCCCGGATTAAATGGTATTGTTCCTGTTGTTATTATATCTATTACTGCTGTTCTGTCTACATGTACTGTTACAGGATCATAATATAAATCTACATCTACATCTTTTGATGTTATTGTACTTGGATCTATTACAATTCCTGTTCCTATTTTACTGTAATCATAACCATTGTTTATTGTCGGTGTTCCTTCTATTATTACATTATTTCCTTCTATTACTGATGCACTGTCTGCTATGTTATAGTCTCTTGATGTACTTTCAAGATCTCTTCTTACTCCTATTGCATCACCATATACTGTATTTCCACTTCCGTTTGTCCACATTGTCTGCCATAATGATAATCTTTCAGTTCCGTCATATACTTTTATTGTCGCTACATCTGTTACATTCTCTATTTTTTCTACTTTATTTGTTATTCTTAATGTCCCGCCTGAACTTATTTTTGAATTTCTATTTTCTATTTCTTTTACATCAAGTGTCAGATTTCCTCCTGATAATATTCTTCCGCCTTCTGTCACAAGTCTGCTTGTATCTACATAACCTTTTAATACCTGTGTTTCATATGTTGCATTTGAAGCTGTAAGGTTTCCTGACATATATCCATAATATAAATCATAATCTGTTGAATCTTTTATTTTTGTAAATTCTTTTTCCCTGTTTATTCCACCATTTATATTAGACTTTGCTATCCCTATTTTCCAATCATCCAGTCCTGTTATCAAACTACTGTTTCCTGTCTGGGCATATGCATCATCAAGCTCTCTCCATACATCATCATAAATATACTGTCCGTCCCAAGTTATCCAGTATAATCTATATTGTCCCGATACTTCTCCGCTGTTTAAAAGCTTATTCCCGCTTAACAGTATATTTCCTCTGCTGTCTATTATTCCCTTCGTATTATCAAGTAAATTAAAGCCTGTTATATTCAGTGTACTCTGTCCTACTATTTCTCCACCAGTATTATCCACATCTCCTGCCACAATATTCAGCTCATTATCACTATATACTGACGCATCTTTATTTACAAGCTTTGTTCCTTCTATATCAAGTTTATCAAGAAATATTATCAAATCCTTGTTTGTTATATTATTTCCTGATAACTTTCCACTTTCTCCTTCCATCATGGAATTATTCAGTATATTTCCTGTTGCCAGTAATTCCACATTACCTGCTGATATTGTTAAGTTATTCGTTATATCTCTTCCAGATAATCTTAATAACCCTGAGCTTATTGTATTTCCATTGTTTGTTATATCAAATCCTGATATTAACAAGTTATTTATTCCCTGTATTTTACCTTCAAGAAGTAAATTCCCTGAAGATGTTAATGTTATGTTATTTCCTCTTATTATCCCAGTATTATTATCATAAGAAAATATATTTTGTAAATTTATTGTTGTTGATTCTATTGAACTTCTATTTACTATTGATGTATTATTTAAGTTTATACTGCCATTTGATGCCAGCTTTCCTGTATTTGTTAAACTTGTATTATTAGCTGTTATCACTTCTTCTGCTAATATCTGACCGCTATTTGTTAATACTGGTGTTGTTATCTCTATATTTTTTGAAGCTATTGTTCCTTGATTATTTATATTGCTGCTTCCTTTTAATTTTGATGTCTCTACTACTGTTATCTTATTTGTATTTATGATATTTGTACTATCCACATCTAAATTTACTGTTACTATTTCTCCAGTGTTACTAAAACTAAAGCCTTTTGACACTATTTTATCTGATACTTTTAATACTCCTGTATTTGCTAAGTCTTTTGTATTTACTAATCCTCCTACATTAATTATATTGTAGTTTTCAAGATTAGAAGATATCACAAAATTACCATTTGTATTTATTTGTCCATGGTTCACTGCATTTCCTGCTGTATCTATTCCTTCTCCTGTTGTTATCTTTCCTGTACTTTTATTTTCAAGGTTTTTTGTAACAAGTTTTTTATTTGTTATTATTTCCCCATTATTATCTAAATCCTCTACATTGACATTACCTTCTGCAGTTAACTTCCCTGTATTGACAGTATCTTTAGCTGTTAAATCTCCTGTTGTTTGAACACTTCCTGCATTTGTTAGATTTTTATCTATTGTAACTCTGTCTTTTCCATAAAGTGTTCCCGCATTATTTACATTTCCTTTTATAGTTAAATCCTTATCAGATATAACTTTTCCGGTATTTATTACATTACCCTCTACAGCAATCCCGTTCTCGCTTTGTAAATCCGATTTATTAGTTAAGTCTTTCCCTACTTTTACAGAATTCTTTCCGTATACTAATGAATCTGATTCTAGATTACCTTTTATTTCTAAGCTTCCTTCTGATATTAGCTGTCCTTTATTTTTAGTATCTCCGCCTACAGTCACATTGCTCTTTGAATAAAGATTACTCTCATTATTTAAATTTCCACTTATTTCTATTTCCTGTGCTTGTGTTCCTGTTCCTTTTAATATTGTATTATTTGCTTCTATTGTTAATTTTCCCTCAGTATATGTTGAACCTTCCTGAATAAATTCTTTTGCCTTTACCTCGACTTCCTCTAAGCCTTGGCTTCTCTCAGTCACAACTGTACCGTCAGCATTCAATTTCAAAACTTTTTCACTTACCAATGATCCTTTTACCGCTAAATCCCCACCTACAGCCTTTAAGTAAATGTTACGACCATAAATACTTCCTACTACTGAGGCTGATACTAATACCTCTCCTGGATTATCCCCCTGTTTTACTGTTTCTTTTGTTCCTGTGTTATAATCATACTGTCCACCTATTAATGTTAAATCATTTCCATTCAATTGTCCATTTACCTGAATACTTCTTGCTAGCAGACTTAAATTTTCTGCTGCATTTCCATTGAAACCAGCACCTATCTCTATCCTACCATCCCTTACCATAACTGTCATTAAATCATCACTTACATGACCTGTTGTGAAGGTTACATTTCCAAATCTCCCTACCAAACCGCCATTTAAGTATATTCCATTGGGATTACTTAGAAACATATCTACTTTTCCCGTACTTGCTGCTTCTATAAAACCGTTTATTACTGACGGATCTTTATGTACTCTTAACAAAATTGCTCTTGCAGGATTTCCTGTGTAATTTTCATTTGGAGCTATTATTCCTCCAAGTTCACTTCTATATCCAATTCCTTCTTTGGATGAGATATTATTTAATATCAGGTTTTTCTCATCTACACTTAGTCTGTCAAAATCATTTACTGACACACCTGAATTTCCCGGATTCGCCAGTTCAATCATTGGGGTTCCATTCGGTGCTGTTATTACTCTTGCTGTTGAGCCATCTCTTGTTTTTATTAATGAATTTGCAAAACTCATGCTATTCAAAAACATACCCAATAATATACTTAGCGCTATATTCCTTTTTACAATGTTATATCTTTTCCCTTTCTTCATTTTTCCTCCCATTTATCTATTATTTTTTTAAAATTTTATTCCAAATGTCACATATACCTCATCTTCAGGCTTGCTTACATATCCTGATGCCTTATCAGGCTTCGTATATGCTATATCAAAATTAAATATTTCCCCGTAATACTTTACTCCTACTGCAAATCCCCTCATATATCCATATCTGTATATATCATGCACCTCATTATTCCAGCTCTCTCCAAAATCATAGCCTATATACGGCGATATACTTCCTATCTTGGATATATTTAAGTTATATGACAGCTCATTTTTTACATAATATCCTTTATCTCCTGATATGGAATCTCCTTTATATCCTCTTATTGTATATTCATCTCCCATACTTATCTTTTCACTTCCATAAAGCACATCCTGTGTATATTGTCCTACTCCTACCAGTCTATATGTAAATCTTTGCTTTCCTATTGTCATCGGCTTATACCAGTTTATATTAACTCCATACTTGTCAAATCTTCCCTTTGGATCATCGATTTCTTTTTCATGATCATCTGCTGATCTGAACCACGGCAGTCCTCTGTCATATGAAACATCAAATCCCAGTATTCCTCCAAAGAAGCCTCTGCTGTAATTTATTCCAAGACTTCCTATTGTCAGTCTCCTGTCTACAAGCTGGACATCTTCAAAGTAATTCTGGTTTGTCTTTAGCTTTAGTCCTCCGTTTATACTTATCTTACTCATTTTATTTCTGTATACCACTCTGTCTGCATTCAGATTAAACTGGGTTGATCTCCCGCTTGTATCATACAGTCCGTTATATCCTTCACTGCTGCTTATATAGTAGGAATGACTGTAGCCTGTACTGAATGTCCAGTATCTGAACGGAAATGAATAGTTCAATGACCAGTCCTCATTGAACTTTTCCGGTTCCGCTTCTGTATCTGCTGGAAGAAGATCATCCTTATCCTTGATTATCGTTCCCGGCGGTATTGATGACGAGCCTGTATAATCATTTCTCAAGGGTCTCTTATTCCTCCCTCTCTGATATGAAGCATAAAAACTGTCATTTATTCCCAAAAGATTATCCTTCGTAATATCTATCTTTGCTCTGTCTCTTCCTGTTGATTCATCTCCATAGTTATTATATGAGATATTTGCACTGAATGTCCTGCTCTGCTGGTTTTCTATCTGTAGTATAGAGCCTCCTGCTTCCTGTCCTGGTGCTATTTTTATCTCTACATTATTACTTGATACCCTGTTAAACTGATCTGTTGCCTGTTCTGTATCCTGTAATCTTAATATTCTCTTCTTATTCTTTGGAACTGACATAAATACCTTCATCCTGTCAGAGAAGGTATTTTCATTCAGGCTCGCTCCCTCTACTGTTCCGGGCAGAGTTATCAGTCTTATCGTTCCCTCACTTAGGTTTTGTGTTTCGTCAAGCCTTACCCTTGTTGTTATATATCCCTTTTCTATATATTTATTATTAAGATCTGTCATAAGTTTGTTTATATCCTTGGAGCTCAGCTTTCTGTTCAGATATTTCTTCGTTACGGCTTTTATCTCAGCTTTATTCAGAAGATTATATTCATCCTGCACTTCTATCTTTCTGATAAAGAACCTTACACTTGTATCGACCTCATCAGTACCATCTATTATTTGAGGTTCTTTTCCAAAATTTTCACGTTCTAACTCCCTTTGTCTTCTCTCTAATTCCTGCTGTCTTCTTTCATTTTCTATCGCAGCATTATTTCTTTCTATTATATCTCCCACTCCTGCTGAAAATACAATGCTTCCTAATAAAAAAAATGCTAATATTATACTTTTATTCATTTCTCTCCTTAAAAAAATAAAGCAAAAAATAAATGAGATATCCAGTAATTGTAATTAGTTTATTTAACTATGTACCATTAATATTTCTTTTATTTGTTGCTTTTTATATTTTATATATTTCTTTTTTTAAACTTTGATTTACCTTAGTTTACTCATTATACATTAAAATATCTCTTATTGTCAATTTATTTTTACTTTTTTGAGAATCTGTATCTAATCTTTTTATAATAAAAAAGATAGTCCGTTTTATAGGAACTATCTAAATTACATGTTAACTATATGTTATTATAAAGGGTCTTAAAAATTAAACTGATAACCAAATGATAAAGTCAGCTTTTTTATATCAAAATCATAGTCATTGTTAAAACCTTCTTTATCCTCATAATTATATATTTTTTCTTCTGCTTCTGATTGTGTAATATCATAAGTAAGATCTACTAAAAAATTCTTATACTCTATTCCTACACCTATTCCATAATATATTTTATCTTTCATTTTTGAATTATATTCTTCTACCAATTTTCCTGAATACATATTATTTAATTTAACATTTGTATCCCCTGAATTTATTGAGTATCCTAAGTTAGCTTTCACATATGGTGTTATAGATGTAAAATTTCTGAAATTGTATCTTGCTGTAATATATACAGGAATGCTGTTTAAACTATCTGAATCATAACTGTAATCAATATTTTCAGAATATACTCTTCTGTTTCCTGGCTGATCCATATCACTTTTTCTATACTCTAATCCTGCACCTATTTGAAAGTTAGTTAGTATTTCCCTTCTGTATTCAACACCAAAATGAAACCCATTTTCTACAAATTTGTCCAAGTCATATTCAGAATAAATATCTTTATCAAAACTCGTAGTACTTGACAAATCATATCCTCCTCTTATTTCAATTACATTCTGTCCCGCAAATGATAATGAACCTATTAAACCAATAATAAGCAATATCTTTTTCATGTTCCCTCCTCATATTATAAAAAATTTAGTAACAAAGTATTAATATCACATATTATATACAATTGTCAATTTTTTTAATTAGGCGAAATAACTATATTTTTCTTTTTCTATGAAAGACATACCTTAAATCCCGCTTTTAAAAATAGAGGGGGAGGTAAAAGGGATCACCCTTAATTTTTAGTAAAAATCAGTTTAAAGGACTCTATTTAAGAACTTTAAAGTTCCCTAGAGCATTTTTCACACGAGAGAAACCTTGTCCTTCCTCTCTTAATTTTAAACAACTCAAAGGAAAAAGAAAACATCAAATTAATGATGCTATCTTTTTTTATTTATTCGATTTAATATTTCAGAAATAGAAAATTCCCTTTCAAGTTTAAGGTCATAAAAACCAACATGAATATCATTTTCATACAACCAACATAAATCTGTTCCATAGGGAGCATGAAAAAGTGCTAAAATTATTGGATTAATATCATACATTGATTTTGCACTTAAAATTATAAAATTGTCACTGTTACTTATATATTCTTCGTCTTCATCAATTGCATAGAAATTCCAACCATTTAATTGAGGAATAGAACTTTTTTCCCTAAAAGAATATCTAATAGATTTCCCATAAATTATATTTTTAGAAACAATAAAACCACCATAATTTTCATTTTTTATTTCCATCTTCAAACTCCTTTATAATTTTCAAAGCATCATTTCTCCATGATAATTTTTTCATATAATCAATACATGTTTTCCCGAAACTATCTTTCATGTTATAATTTACTCCACTTTTTAATAAACATTTATAAACCTGTTTTAATTCAATTGTTTATACCCTGTTTTCAAGTATTATATATCGTTATTTTCTGCCAATGTATAATGGTTGACATTTCACAAAAATCTTCCCAAGTTTCAAAAATATCTATTATTAATTTTGAATTTATAAATGTTTCTCTACAAAAATCTTCCATTGTTATTTCACTATTTTTATATTTTTCTTTTTTTCTCAATCTTCTATACTTACCTATTAATTCTGCTATTGTATATTTTTTTTCTCTTTTCTTTGTTATCTTTCCATTTCTTTTACAATGATCCTTCAATTGATTCAATATATCTTTATCACTATATTTATCCCTAGAATTAGCCATATCATCCTCCTAGTTTTATATTACATAACTTAACACAATTTTCCTTTTTATTCAAACTTATAAATAAAAAACTACTTCAGCATTGAAGTAGCACTCATTTTAATTTATATTTTTAACCAATTTCTATAAATATCCAAATACTAAAAAAAAAACTGTCTAAATTTTTGTTGCCATTCCAAAATGAAAAAATATGCTTAGAAGTATTATAAATACTAGTATATTTTTACAGCTTACATCTAGTAACACCAATACTGGTACTACCCCTAATAAATACGATTTGGTAATATTGGATAAACTGGACTATATATCATTTGATAAAGAAGGGAGTAAAATACTTTTTAATTTACTATCGGATAAAAATGAAAATGGTTCAATAGTAATAACAACCAATTTAGTATTTGAAAGGTGAGATGAAATATTTAAAGATCCTGTATTGACAGGAGCAGTGGTAGACAGGCTTGCTCATAAAGCTCATATTCATAATCTTTCAGGAGAAAGTTATAGAATTAAAGAAACTAAAAAGTTACTTAAAAAATAATTGGTACACTTTTAAATTGACAAATACACGTATAATTTCGTTTCATTATTCAAGGTAAATTCCAGCTGTAAAAATATGAAAAAACAAGAAACCCTGTTAAATCAGCCTTTCTTGTTTTTATTCATTTCTCATACCGTATAATTCCGTTTCGTTGTTCTAATAGCACACATTTTTTTATGACTATATCTTTTTTGATACAGCCTCTTTTTATTTTAAAATTATTTAGGTGTTTTTGATTTAATCTCTGCCATTTCTTTTTTTCTTTGAAATAGTATTTCTTCTCTTTCTAATTGTTCTAGCTTCTTTCTTTTTTCTTCATCATCATGATAATCATCTGTTAAAGTTCTCAGATCTTTCAAGTCTACATCTTTATTTACTTCATAATTCATTTTCTCTTTTTGATGTAGATTTATTTTCCCTTTATATTTTTCCGAAATTGTACCATTATCTATGTTTATTTTTAATTCTGTTCGACATTCATCACATTGTTGATCAACTATTCCATGATTTTGATCTGAACTTAAGTATAACTCTCCATTACATACAGGACAGACTGAAATAATTTTGTATTTTAATTTAGTTTTATCTTTTTTCAATGTTATTAAAATTAATATTATTCCTATAATTGTTCCGATAGGAATAAAAAATAATAAAATTATTCCTATTAATCTTAATGTAAAAGTTTTAGTTTTATACCAAAATCTCCCTGTTGTTTTTTGTTTTTCAACTGAGACGTATCCCTTCCTTCTTAGTGTTTGTTTATCTTCCAATGTAAAATCTTCCTCCTTCAAACTTATTGTATTTTTAATTCAATTAAAACTTATAAAAACGTACTGTAGTTACTTTTTCCATGCGTAGTAGGTTAATATAAAGTGATTTTATCACAGTTTCTAAATAACTTGTTTCATCTTTATACTTCTCTTTTATTTCTTTTTTCTCTCGTTTTAACCATTCTCTTATTGTATTTGAACTTACTCCATACTCCTGGGATAGATACTTTTTCGTCTTCTCTTGAATATACAGTTCTACTATCATTTTCTTAAATTCTTCTGCATACCTTTTTCCTAAGTTTTTCCATTCCTGCCACTCCCAATTTTTAGTTTATCACAACTTCACTTTTCTTCACAATCGTTGTCCTAAAATTTGAGTCCGATCCATATTATTTCCCCAAAAAGATTCTGAAATTTCTTGTATTTCTTCTTCATTTAAATTCTTCTTTTTTACTAATTTATTTATATACAATACTTCGTATATTGAGCCCATAAACATACTTAACTTTAATAATATTTTATTTTCCTCTTCCAAACTATCTTTCTCTTCTAACAATAATTTCTTAAACTTAATCAGAATATCCTGAGATTCCAGCTCTTTATCCAAAAAACATGTTCCTTTCATACTTAATAAAAAGCAAAGTATCTCTTCGCGTTCCTCTAAAAATTTTATCAGTGATTTCGTCAGATTGTATAAATAGTCCCTTTTGTTCTCTTTTTTCCTTACTTTATTTAAATTTTTTATTATTTCTTCAGCCGAATAATCTGCTGCCTCTTTATATATATCACTTTTATTTTTAAAATGATAATACAGATTTCCAGGACTTAATTCCAGCCTCTTTACTATTTCTCCTATCGAAGCTTTCTCCAGTTTCTTCTCTTTTATCAGTTCCAACGTTATTTTAATTACATCCTTTTTATCCATTCTTATCCTTTCAGAGATAAGAAAAGAGTGTTTCCGGTGTGAACATACCAAGTTTTTTCCGGAAACCCTCTACTTTCTCTTTTTATTAATTAAAATACTGCCTTTAAAGTTACTCCTGCTCTGTAATCATTTTCCTTATCATTTCCTGTTGAGTACTCTCCTGTAAGGAATATTCCATATCTGTCTTCTACCTCTACTCCTATTGCCGCTTTTGTTCTGAATGTTCCTTTTTCATCTTCCGGCTTCGACAATTTATGATAGCCGTCTTCTATGGCTACCAATCTTGCCTTTTCTCTTTCATTAAGGTCTGCAAGCTCATATTCATATGCAAGGTCAAGTGTTCCTTTCAGCTGCCATGCTGTCTTAGCTCCTAAAGGTATTGCCCCTTTCAGCTCTACCCCGGCTCTAGGCTTCGCACTCCATGCATCATTTCCTTCCACCTCAAGGGCTTCCAGTCCGCTTTCATTAAATGTAGGTCTTGTCACATACATTGCTCTGAATGCTCCATATGGCATTATACTTGCTTTTTTTCCTAATCCGAATTCTTTCCCGAGTATATTGTCACTTGTTATACTGTATGTTTCATATGTCCCGTTCATTTCTGATCTGCTGTTTGGGCTTGGCCAGTCTATATTTCTGTCCACATTATGGATACTTGCTCTTCCTGTCAGGTCATTTACTATTTTCCATCCATTTGATCTATACTTGTTATGTACTCCCAGCTGGATTGTATCTACCCATTCTTCACTTTCATTTCCGTCTTTGAATTCAAAGCCTGTATGAACATATCCTAATGAATAACCGAATGTATGTTTATATGTTCTTTCCACTTCTCTTAATGCCAGTACTCCTGTTGTCGTATAATCATAACCTGTTGCTCCGTCAGTTTCTTCTTTATTTTTACCTTTTCCTGCTATTACACTTATTTTTACATTTTCTTTTGTATTATTTGTTGAATCCTGTAATAAATGTAATGAATTTTCAAATGTTTTTGCTATGTCGTCTTCTCTTTGGTTTATATTAGCATATACATTTCCTGCAAGACTTGCCATTACTCTTCTGAATTCCGGTTCTTGATCTGTTTCAATCATATCTATTTTGTTGAATATTTCTATCGCTTTGTCAGATATTCCATCGGTTCCATACTTTGAATCTAATGCTAATCCAAAATCTTCATACCATAAACCGTTAGTAAAATCATCATAAGGTATTTTTTCCATCCATATATCTATATTCCCTAAAGAATTTACTTCTGGTGTTGCTCTCCAAGTAAGTGATTTACTTATTACATGAACTGTTCCGGAATTTGGTCCTCCTCCCGGAGTTGTCGGGTTAAATACATCTTTTAATTTATAAACATTTGCATTAGTTCCCTGTGTAAAACTTGCCAGTATCTGAACAGGATTTTCTTCACTTACACTAAAATATGGTGCATTTATCTGTACAGAATCTGCTACAAATTTTGCTCCGTCATCTGCTGAGCCTGCAGCTGCCGGTCTTATTGTAGAAGGATCTACTTTTATTGCTACTACTACTCCCTCATTTGAAAAATATTCACTTACATTTATCACTCCGGAATTAACTATACTAGGTGTTGGATAGCTATTCCCCATACTTGAGATCACTTTATTTCCATTTATAGTTGTATTTCCCAGAACTGTTCCTTCTCCAAACAATCCACCTGCACTTACTATATCAGTCCCGCTCCCTTTTCCTATTCCTATATTGTTATTCCCAGAACCAATATTTATTGTTCCCTTATTTTCTATACTTCCGCCAGTATTTCCATATATCCCAATACCATTATCGGCATTTAAATTTATTATCCCGCTATTTCCGTTTATTAATGTTGAAGTAACACCAGCCATTCCTATTCCGTCATTACCATTTACATCGATAGTTCCTTCATTTATAATTATTCCATTCTCTGCATATAAACCTATTGCTCCAGCTCCGTTCAGTATTATATGTCCATAGTTTTCTGCAATGGTTGCTGTATTATTATCTTTTATATAAATTCCAATTCCGCCTGCTCCTACTTCTATGTCTGAATGGTTTTCTATTTTTGCTCCTTCACCATAGAGCCCTACTGCATATTTATTACTTGGATCTGAAGGGTTACTTGGTACAGGTACATTAGAATTCCCTACATATATTTTCCCGGCACCAGTACTTAATATATAACCATTTTTATTATAAATACCTATATTTCCTATTTTACCTGTAGCATCTATAACTGAAGTATTTGATACATATTCTCCATTTGTGGCATAAACCGCCACATTTTCGTCACCAGTCATAGTTATAGGAAAATTATTTGTTATTGTTCCCCCGCCAGTTGAATAGACCAGAACCTCATTTGTCCCCATATTTATAGCGGCATTATTTACGAAACCTGCTCCTGTTTCTAATACTACACCATAGTTATTACTCCCTATACTAAGATTAGAGCTTGTATTTGTTATAACAGAATTATTTGTCCCATATACTCCGACTGCTTCATTATTACCCTGCAACATGATCTGTGAAGTTGGTGATAATGTAACTAGATCTCCATTACTATATATTCCGACTCCTCCGCTTCCAACTGTTATTTTTCCATTCTGTTGAATAGTTCCACTTAAAGTCGGATGCCCAAACTTATATATTCCCAGAGAACCTGACCCTACTTCTATTTCTCCGTCATTTATGATAACTTCATCTTCATTTTCACTGTATATCCCTACTGCCGGATTAGAAGGATTAGTCGAATTTCCTATTTTTATCTTTCCAGTTCCAGTATTCCAAATGACTGCCGTACTTCCCGGAGAAGCTACAGAGAACATTCCTATTGAATCTACTCCGCTTAAATCAATCGTCCCGCTGTTCAACATAGGAGTTACGCCGGATGCATACATTCCCACTGAATTTGCCATAGTTCCGTTAATCATATTTGTATTTTCTACCTGTGCTATACCTTCCGCATATAATCCCTGCGAACTCTGGCCTACTGTTATAACTCCATTATTTTTTATAGTTCCCATTCCGTTTTTACCAAAAATTCCTACTGAATTATCTCCTACAGTTATATTAGCACTGTTTAGTCCACTGGCACCATTAGATACATAAATAGCTGCTGAATTATCTCCTAGCGCTATAGTCCCCTGATTTTCAGCTTCTACACTATATGGTAATATTAATGGAGGAGTGGATACCTGATCAGCTGACAATGCTACACTATTTGTACCTGTAGATGTTACAACTGTTCCTGCTCCTATCATCACACCAGATTTAGTTCCTGATATTAAAACAGAATTTGCGCCAGCTGTTAAAGTTCCTGCTCCTGTTGTAAATAAGCCTTCATCTATATTAGCTAAAATATAAGTTGATCCTGCCGTAGGATTTATTGTTAATCCGTTTGGAATTGGTGCACTTGAGCCTTTTATATTAAATATTACTATATCAGTACCATCTACATTAACTGTTCCTGTCGCACCTGTAATATTACTTCCGTTTTCTAAATGAAACCCTACAGCTTTATTTCCTGTCAAATTTATAGTACCGCCAGACATATTTACATCAGTCATATCTGCCAATACTGCTATTCCATTTGTTCCTACGCTCATACTTCCTGTATTTGTAAATGTTCCACCTGATATATAAGCACCTATAGAATTTAATGAATTTCGCAGATCAACTGTATTTGAATTTGTAATATTAGCATCAGCTCTATTTAAAGAGCTATTATTTTGAGCATACATTCCTATTGGCGCAGTTGCTCCATTAGAAATTATATTTCCAGAATTTGTCATATTAATAAGATTATTTCCAGCTATACTTAATGTTCCTTCTTGTGTTTTTGCAGCTAAACCTATACTGTTATTACCCAGATTGATCGTCCCCACATTGTTAATTTGTGTATTATTAGTTCCATATATACCTATTGCTCCATTTGAACTATTTATTATATTATTATTTGTGACAATTCCATAACGTGAATAAAAAGATATTGAGTTTGTTCCTGACATATCTATATTTCCATTATTAACAATTGCTATTTTCGCCTGCCCTGCTGCTGTATTATCAGGATTAGCCATTTTCGCCAATATCTGTCCAGCCAATGTTCCTTTTACATAAGTTCCGGAAGTAACTTCTATTTCTGAACTGACCACTGATACTTTATTGGTAGAATCTAGGGGATTATCTAAATTATACGGATTAGAAACTGATCCTATGGAAGAATCATTATCAATATTTAATTTTCCGTTTGCTACTAAACCAAACCTATAATTTCCACCTGGATTTATTGATAACCCCAAACCAGCTATTGACCCTATCGCTGTATTAGCAGTTGTTAAATTAAAAATTGTTTTGTTTAATACAAATAAATTACCGTATTCTCCTGCTGTAGTCGGCATATTTATATTAAGATTTGATATATTAGTAAATGTATTTGTAATATAATCACTGAAATCTGTAGCTGAATATGTAAAATATGCTCCGCTAGGTGTACCATCAAAATTAAATACCGTTCCTCCGTCTTCTACTGTTATTCCAGCTCCTGAAGCAATATTGAATTTTCCATATGTTCCAAGTGCTGCACCTGTTTTATATTGATTATAAAACATCAGTCCGCCGTTCATTATTGTAGTATTGGTTCCAGAAACTGTTATATTCCCAGTTGAAACTCCTGTATTAACTCCTGAATAATAAGCGATTCCGCCATTATCTGCTATTATTCCGGTATTCTTAGTTCCGTAATCTGCATGGTAAGCTGAATATGGAACTCCTGATAAAGAACTTAAAAGAACTCCGCCATTTATTACTGGAGCAGCAGTTATATCAGAATAAACACCTGCTGAACCATTTTTTGTAATAATAACTCCGTTAGCAGTATTTGTAAAGCTTCCTCCTGACAAAATTACAGCTCCGCCATTATTACTTTTTTCTATTATTCCGTTATTCGTTACAATTCCAGAAGTTCCGCTAATAATTGCATTCGTCCCAATTCCTATTGACTTAATAGTACCATTATTAATAATATTTCCATTATTTTGTGCATAAGCTCCACTATTATTAGAATTAGTTATTATATTTCCAATTGTATCTGTCCCGCCTGAAATGAGTAAAGTTCCTGTTGAAGCTAAAGTTACAGTTCCTGTTCCCGTTGCCACCATTCCTAAATTACTTGTTCCTGCATCAACTTCCGCTATTCCCATTATTGTCATTGTTCCACCATCTGCTCTAAATAGAGAACTTTGATTAGCAAAATTTCCAAAGAAAACATCATGTTCGCCTATATTTTTACTCGCTTTATTGTTATCTGCTGTAACAGTTAATGTTGCTCTATCTGTAAATATTCCCACAGCTCCCTCTACTAAATTAACATTATTTCCTAATGCATTTCCTATAGTTGCCGATTTATTAGCAGTATTTCCTATATTTATATTTATTGATGATAAACTTGGGCTAAAAGAAGAATTATTTATTACTGCACCAACAGTATTATCTCCTGTTAACTCTATAGGTTTAACAAAATTAATATAGGATCCCCCCATTGTACGAATATCATTCACAACTATACCTAAAGCACCTAATCCATTTATATTTATATTACCTGTGGAACTATTCAAAAAATAAGAACCTCCATTTACTGCCCCATTAACATCATATATTCCAAGTATATCAATTGGCCCATCTAAGTCTATTATTCCATTATTTTCAAAATATAAATATCTATTTGGTGTTCTTCCATCATCAATTGTATAAAAAATTGTTCTATCTCTTGGATCTATAGTATATGTAGTTGCATTATAAATATAAGATGTATCTGTATCTGCCCAGATATGTCCATTATTAACCATTCCTGAATCAGTGACATTGCCATGATATTGCACACCAAACATCAACCCATTTTGTCCTTTCATACGAACATTTGTACTTGAAGTTAATATCCAACTGGAAGATCTGTAAAGACTAGAATTATCATTATAGTTATTATGAGCATCGGTATGAAATAGCATCATATTACCTGCTGCACTATTTGATCCTACAAAATTAATATCCATATCTGAAATTGTTATATCATGACCACCTACTAATTTCATTGCAGATCTCTGAGTTTGATTTGTAAAATTTATATTTTGTATGCCATAATTTGTTACAACATGTGCCTGTTTATCCACTCCTTTTGCATCAGTATCTGCTAAGTGTAAATCAAAATTCCAATTTGTATTAGTAGTACTTCTACTAATGACATCCATGCTTCCCCTTGTCCCCATACCTTGACTACCATCTAAATTAATTTGTGATAATGGTCCATTTGAGCCATTATTTGTTATCCATTGAGCATCACCATTTCCAGAGGGACCAAATACAAAAGTTTTTGTAGTTATTGTATTTGTAGTTACAGGTTGAACATTTACTGTCACCGGTGTAAAAACAGGAACACTTATAGTCGGAATTGATACAAACGGAGCAGTAATATTAACTCCTGTCGGTGTAACTATATTAGGAACCTGTGGAGTTCCAATATTTAAATTTAAAGGCTGTCTATTTGTTCCTTTTAAAGGTATCCGTATTCCTAATTCAACTTCTTTTGGTACTTGATCAGGAGTCAGTGGCTTACCACTAATTCCATTTTTCAAATAACTTGTAACTATATAGTCACCATTTGCATCATAATAGCCACTTTGTGCATACAATGGATTAGAGTGATACTTTGCATTTTCTTTTGTATTATCCACTCCTTCATTATATTCTTCATAAAACCCTGTAAAAAATACCTGCCATTCCAGATATTCAGGCTTTACTATATAATCTCCCTGTAAATATAAATCCTTTAATTCTTTATTTTTCTGATTCAGTATTCTCTGTATCGTCTGGTAAGTCTGTTCGTTCGAACTTCCTTTTTCCATATTTTTTACTATACTGTTATACATTCGCTCATATCTTGCCGATTGTACTGTTTCTGCCTGTGCATAAGATGTTAGTATCGCATTCAGTGCTAGAAATGATACTAATAATTTCTTATTTCTTTTCATTATTCCTCCCTGTTATCTTATATTATTTGCTGCCTTGTACTGCTCTATTCTGAATAATAAATCTTCTATTTCCTGTATCTCACTTACCTTTTTATCTATCTGTTTATCTACTTTTATAAGCTCTTTTTCCAGCCTTTGACCGCTGTTCAGGTGTTTTCTCAGATTTGTCCATTTTCCTCTTGCACCTTCCCTTAATTCTCTTTTATATTCATAAGTCGGCGCTGAATAAAGCATCGTTCCCATTACTGTCAAAAATATCAAGATTATTGTTTTTTTCATTTTTCCTCCCTAAGTGCTACCTTCTTCTCATTCTGTTAATTTCTTCCGGCATCAGTTCCTCTTCCTCTGCTTTTACTCTGTCCAGTATTGTATACCAGTACCCTCTTTTTTCAGGAAGCTTTACATATACTGACTCCTGAGCTCTTCTTAAGGCCTTTTCATATGAGGAATAAACTCCGTCCTGATCATAGTCCTTTGTTATACTTTCTTCCACTGATCTGTCTACTTTTACTTCCTCGCCAAAAGCCATTAATGACAGTGTTAACAGTGAAAAAATCAAAATTATCCTTTTCATTCTGCCTCCTACTTTCTGGATTTATTAAGATATTTCAGTACCTTGTTATATTCTGTTTTATGCCATGCTACATCTTTCTTGGCTCTATAGTTTTCTATTTTATCTGCTTTCTCCATTTGTGCTTCCATATTCGGAACTTCAATTTCCTGCTTATTTTTCTTAGCTGCTATTGTAAATATAGACATGGATACCAATAATATGACTATTACTTTTTTCATATTTCCCTCCTTTCTAATACATTAATAATTTAAAAATATTTTTAAATATTCGCATTAGTTAAATTTTACGAATGAAAAAGAGGTATTTTATACTAATTATATAAGTAGGACAAATGATTGAATTAATATTTTATCTTTATTAAAATTGACATTAAGCTTTAATTTTAGTAAAATATTTATACCAATGTATTCGTAAAATTTAACTAATACGACGTTTTTTTTAATTATATTTATTTTTTTTTATAACTTTTTATTTTTTTATTTTTTTAAATATAAATTTAATATCTATATTTATAAATATTTATACATGTCCCTTTTAAAAGTTATATTATAGATTTAATATTAAAAATATTAATATCTTTATCTATTATGATTTTAATTT
>NC_013519.1 GCF_000024405.1 Sebaldella termitidis ATCC 33386
AAAATAGACTATTTATAGAATAAAAGCTTTATAAATCAATAGATTTTATCATATTGAAATAATAGAAAATATTAGAATTTAAGGAGACTTTATGGCGAATTTCGGAAAGGGGAAAGTGCTCACAGGAAAAAACCTGAAGGAATCACAAAAAAGAAGAGAAGCAAAGGGAGACAGGAGACCTGCCAAAAACAGACAGTTTACAGATGAATTATTCACTTATAAGCGTGGTTCTGTCTATAGAGGTAAGCAATATTGGATATTTGAAAATGATATTACCGCTTTTGATGTAAGTATATCAGAAGAAAGCTTTAAGAAACATACAGGTAAACTAAAAGCCAAAGAGATAAAAATCACAGCTAAGAGTAACGAAAAAGGGAGCCTTAGCTCAATCAAAAGCATTGAAATCATAAAAGAAAAATGATATTTGAAATAAAGAAAAAATGTGGTATAATAAGTTTGAAAACAATCTGAAATTGATTAAAGCAATTAAACTAAATAATTGCACGGTGAAAAAAAGCTGGACTATGGTCTGGCTTTTTTTATATAATAATTTAGGCTCTCACCGGGGCCTAATTAATTTCAGATTGGAGGAATGTTATGAGCAGACTCCTTGTCGTGATTATATTATTTATAATCATTACTAAAGTTGTGCAATAATACATTCCTCGCCCGCAAGGGCAATGATTGAAAGGAGGTCTAAAGAATGAGTTTTTTAGATAAAGAATTTAATAATTTTGATGGTAATTACTTAAAATTATTAGATTATATTTCTGAAATTGATGTCAGAATTTCAAAACTTGAAAATAGTAAGAGCAGAGAAAACCTTCAAAATGAGTTAACAAATCTCCTTATGAAAATTTATGTAATTTCTTCACATAAAATAATTCCAGAAAGAGATTACACAGAGTTAAGGTTTGGATTTAAAGTATTAGGAAAAAGGCTATTAGTTGAAGAAAACAATTTAACCTTTTCTGATATTTGTGAAGAAATTAAAGAATCGTATAATGTGAAAAATAACTTTATAAAAGACTATTTATAGCGATTTTATTGAGGTTAAACAGGTTTGATTGACCTGTTTTTTTATTTTTGAAAGTAGACTATTAATATTATCTATGGTATAACTGATTATAAATCTTTTGATGAAAGGGCCTTATAATTATGAAGCTGACCATTAAGGAATATATGGAAAAATATGGTGTAAAATCAAAACAGACTGTATACAATAAAATAAAATCTGGGGAAATAAAAAAGATTAAAGAAGGGACTAGAATATTTATTCTAGTGAAAGACAATAAACAAAATATAGACCAGGAAACAAATTCCGATATTCAAGAATTATTGAAAGGTATAAAGCAAGATAAGGAACAGTCAGAAGCTTATATCAAAGAATTAAAAGGGCAAATAAAAGATTTGAAGGCTGATAAGGATAACCTTAACGAAAGGCTTAGGGAAGCCAATATTTTAAATCTGAACAATGTTGAAGCTATCAAAAGCTTAACCAAAACATTGGAATTAAAAAATGAAACTGCAAAAGAATTAACACAATCTAAAAGATCATGGATAAGCAAACTTTTTAAAAGCAATAATGATGAAACTGAAGATTAGCCAAGTGCAAGGGACAGAAAGAGAGAAAATATGCCTATAAAATTTAAAAGACAAACTTCTAATTATAACCCTAAAGAGCATCCTGTAAAAGAAGGGACAAAAGATTTTGATTATGCTGTTCAAAATGGAATGAGCAAAGGACAAGCTAAAGGACAAAAGAACAACCTTGAAGTTAATAAAAATGACTTATACTATCGACAATTTTTAAACAGTAGAAATATAAAAGAATTTTCTTTTAAGGGCATTAGCTTAGGAATAACAAGAGAAGTTGCTTCTCATATTGCGAACCCATTACAGTTAGGTATAGACCTATTAGTGTTGGTTTTTATATTTTTTTTATACAAAAGAATTAAAAAGAAAAATAAAGCCCGTACATAAAGGTACTACCTTAGAAATCCAAAAACATACAGAAAATTTATAACAATATATCATCAGGGACGGCTAATTTTTCAGCCGTCCTTTTCAATTAACACCCATTTAGTTGAATTTTTACCGCTCAGTTTGAAATACACTGGTTATCAGAACGCAAAAATGCGTTTAGATATTTTAAGACGATTTTTTCGATTCATATCGTTTTGAATCTACAAGATCTAATTCATTGGATAAATTAAGACCATTAAACTAAAAATAGTTGATAATACCTTAGTGTGGTAAAAATCAACTATTTTTAGAATATTTATTCCTTAACGTGGGATTTCCGCGTTTTGTTGGCGGGAGCCCATTCAGAAAAGTAAAATATTACGTTTCTTAAATTTATTGGCATAATTACATGATATTATCGGACGTTATGAATGTTGTCGAGTTCCCCCCCTCATATCGATTTATTACTCAAACACTATCAAACTTTTTTCAAACAATTTACCCTACTAAAAATTTAGTACATTGATTTATAGGCTTTAAATAGCAACGTAGGTACACCTACACTAAAATATATTCTAATTTAAAACTTCTCCTCAAATTTGAGGACACCTAAAAATTAAGGAGTCCTATTTTTACTGGAATAAAATACTTTTTAGGCCCTTTTCGTGGTTATATTGACAAAAAGTATATTCAAAGTACTATAAATACTAATTCCATTTTTTAAAAAATAGTCTGGAAAGAATTCCAAAATTTTAGACCTTTTTTTCCATTTTTATACTTATCTAAAAATACAATAAAACCCTTTATTTAAATGAGTTATATTATATTTTCGTTCTAAATGGTCTACATGATTTAGTCAACGTAATACAGAATTATATTGACAATATAAAAAGTATGTGATACAATAATAATATAAAGGGTTAGATAGTATTATTTTTCAACTAATTCTTTTTTCGAAAAATGGCGTTTTTAGGGCAAAAAATCGTATTCAAAGACTTGATAATATTGACTTTAAAATACTTTAGAAATACTTTTTTGAGCCTTTTATGGAAAATCTTATATATTTTGACCTCATTTTTTGAAAATTTTGGAAAAAGGGGAGTGAAATTTTTATGACAGAATTACAAGAATTCAAACAGGAACTTATCCATAACGAACTTTCACAAGCAACCATATCAAGATACATGACTGATCTAAATCAGTTCATTGATAAAACAGGTATAAGTTCCAAAGAAGATATAAATAAGGCTAAGTTGCTAGACTATAAGGACTATCTTATAAATAACTTCAAGCCTGCCAGCTGTACCATTAAGCTGATCGGTATAAATAAGTTTCTGGATTTTATCGGATTGGATAACCTGAAGGTGAAACTTCCAAAGAAACAAAAAAAGAATGTGCTTGAGGATATGCTGACAGTAGCAGAGTACGAAAGACTGTTGAAGTATGCTGACAAGCTGGGAAAAGAAAAAATGTATTATATCATCATGACACTGGCCAACACCGGGATAAGAATCAGCGAGCTGGAATTTATCACAGTGGAAGCACTCAAAAAGGAAAGCACGAGCATAAAGAATAAAGGAAAGATTCGGGAAATTATCCTTCCAAAGAAATTAATAAAAGACCTTAAGGAATATTGCAAAAAGAATAATATAACTAATGGGCCTGTGTTTATTTCTAAGGCTGGAAACCCTATTGACATAACTTATATTCACAGAGAACTTAAAACTATAAGCGGACAAGCCCGGATAAAAAAATCTAAGGTTCACGCTCATGCATTCCGGCACCTGTTTGCTATCCAATACATGAAAAGAAATAACAACGCCTTATCATTGGCGGATATTCTCGGTCATTCATCACTGGAAACTACAAGAATATATACACAGCAAACTAAAGAGCAACACCAAAAATCTATTGATAATTTATTTTAGGAGGAATTTATGGCAAGAATAAGATTTGAAGATGATGAAAAAAAGATTCACACGATTGACACTGAAGACAGTCCTTACTTAGAAGAGCAGACTATTATCGGAGAAAACAATGACTACCTTGTTTTTTCGGTTTATTTTAAAGATGGAACGGAAATTAATGTTTCTGAAGAAGTATTCTACAAGTTGCAAAGCGCTGGACTGAAAATAAATAAAGATTCAAGAGTATGGTTTGACGCTTTTGACAAGCATAGCTATCTTATAAATTCTGATGAAAAATATACTTTAAGAGAAGACACTATCATTTCAAATGGAAGAAATTACACTAAATTTTATATTTACACGGAAAGTACATTTCAAGAAGTCGAAATATCTGAAAGGGTTTTCATTTGCTTAAGAAATAAAAAAATACCTGTGGAACATAATTAATATACCTCCTCAAATTTGAGGGAATCTACCGATAGATTTCAAATCTTGCAGTATGAAATCCTGAGTGACATTGAGGTACTCAGAAAATTTAAGTGACTAGATTCAATCTAGGGAGGTCTTCATAATGACGAACGGGCTAGATTTAATCTAGGTCGTCAAATCGGCTCATTTTTGAGCCGGTCGTTCTCTGCGACCCCCTAAGTCAAACTTAGTCACCTCGTGAAACACGAGGGAATTGAAAACAAAGGGATTGGAACCGGTACATTTGAAATGTAACAGTCTGTTCTTTAGCCTATGTCGCAAATCACGACAGAGGGGAGCTAAAAGCTGGGTGCACGTTTCGCTCAGTCAGCTATATCCAAAATTGGACTTATTTAACAAGCTCAACTTTGAGCCGATTTATCCAAAATTAGGTAAACCCAAAAATGGGTTAACCACAATTTAAATGTTTACATTTTCCCCTAATTGCTTTATTATATTGATAACCAAATCAAAATTACGACTGTTTTCAAATAGTCAGTTAATATACTCTTGGAAAGAATTAGGAGAGATAAAGAGATGACTAAAAAAGTAACGGCCAAAAGTGCCAAACTATTTACCGAAGGAAGAAAAGAAAAAATAATTTTAAAACCAGAAGATTTTGAAAAAGAAATCAAAGGTAGAAAAAAGAAACCCAAAACATATATAAATATGTGGAATGATACATTAAAAGCTTTCATTGATATTGATCTTGATATAAGGCTTATGTGTGATTTTATATTGATGACAGAAAAATATATAAATATTTTTCCTAATGTCTCCTTTTTAATAGATACTTTCCTCGCACAAATATTTACTATGGAAAAAATGGTGGTTTACGAAGATCATTCTAAAGGAAGTTACGAAGAAAGAGAATATGAAAAAGCTAATCATAAATTCACTGATCTTGTTGATAAATATATGAATTATTTATATGAATTAACAGGTATTTCGAATAAAATTTTTTATTCTATTGAAGATTTTAAAGCGGACGAAGTCGTCAGTTTAATGATGCCGTATGTAACAGCATATTCACATGCTAATACATTCAAAGAAATTATTATGTTTATTCATAATTTTAATGCCAGATATATTTTTTATGAAGATGCAACAGGTGATTACGGAGATACATTTAAACACTATATTTTAGAACCAGAAGAAGATAAAAGCCGAATAAAAAAATACGCAACCAAAGAAATACAAAACATTATTTCTTATCAAAAAAAAGATTTTAACAATCTGAATAAGTTATTTTTAGATAACGTTAGGAGGGCCTTTAGTGAAAGCTATTAAAAACCTATTACCTGAAGAAGATAAAAAAATAAAAAAAATAAATACAAGTAACAAAATAGTTAAACATAAAAAAACGAATACTTTGAAAGAAGAGTATCGCACCTTGATGAGTAATATATTAGTCAATGAAAGCTCGTATAATTTGAAATTATTATCTACTTTTAATCCTGAAAAAGATGAAGAATTCGAAGTCGAAAGCAACAATATAAATCTTAAAATAAAAACCTCGGATCTTTTAGGAGAACAAAGAATCTCAAGATTTAACGATACCCAGTTAAAAATATGGGATTATATTCTAACCAAAGCTAATTTTTCTCTAAAAACTACAGAAATAAAAAGTCAATTGACTATTAATTTAGCTGAATTATGTGATTTTTTAGGGTTAACTTTTCAGACACGTAATATAGAAAAATTAATAAATGACTTAAATTTAATGTCAACAGTCAAACTAAAATTTAAATATAAAGGTGTTGACGCAATCGGGAATCTTTTCACTAATAGTGCCATAACTAAAAAAAGCGAAGTAATAATATCGTTAGGTTCTTGGATTGAAACTATTAAACAATATAAAGAGCTTCAAAGTTACATGCTTGTTAATTCTAAAACTTATACTAACTCTAAAACCAAAAGTGGAAGTGATCCGCACTATATTGTAAGCAGAAAAATACATGAAATTTATAAAAATAATTTCAACAAACATAAAAAAATCATTGCCGAAAAAGGACAATATGAAATAGTAATAAGTGCAGAAACTTTTATTAAATGCTTATGTTGGCCACTTTCTTCATTAAAAAAAGATACTAAAAAATTCCGGAATAAATTAATAGATATATTTAAAAAATTAGAACTTGAACAGCAAATTAATTTTGATATTATAGATTGTAATGTGAAAGGTCTCAATAATTTTGAACTTTTTTTTAGGAGTAAATTTGTATTTTATAGTGATGTTCTTTACAAAGAATACAAAGATAAAGGCTATAATTAAAAGGTGCATTTGATGTACCTTTTTTATTTAAAATATAAAAATTTTTATAACTAAATAATGTTACTTGCGTCGGAAATAAGGCAACACCATTTTTTTTAGTAGTTTGAGGTTTTTTTGTTTTGCTATTTTAAAAAAGTATAATTTGACATAAATCATTTGAAATTCAATATTTTCAATACTTAGCATATTTTTGTTACTTGCGTCGGAAATAATGTTACTTGCGTCGGAAATAATGTTACTTGCGTCGGAAATAATGTTACTTGCGTCGGAAACCCTTTTTAGCAAGACCTTTATTTACAGTATAAAAAACGACTGTTATTTTTCTAATATATTTAAAGTACTTAAAGTACTTAAATAAGAAAGGCCCCCATTTTGACAATGGGGTCTTTCTCTTTTATACTTATATTAAATTAAAAGAAAGGAAGCCTTTTCATGAAGTATAAAACCTTAACAGAAGTAATAACTGATATTGAGATAATGGACTATATAAATTATTTCAATGAAACAGGAGTTATACAGGGAACTATTAAGAAAGTCGGGCAAGGTTACCGAATAGAGCCTAACCCATTAACACAGTCACATGACAGTTTTAGTATCAATACCAAAACAAACTTATTCAAATGCTTCTCTACAGGAAAGACAGGGAATATATATAATTTGTTACTTGAATTAAAACATAGTCATGATGAAGCAATAGATCTACTGAATGAGTTCCTAGAACAAAAAAATATTCAGATAAAAAAAAGTGGCCAGTCTGATGAAAGAGGAAGCCCGGAAGAAGAAAGCAAAAAAGACAATGAAGGAATACCTGTAAAAATGAGTTTTAAGCCACTTTATGATGAAGGGGCAAGAGAGATAAGCAAAAATAAAAAAAATCTCTTTACAAGCAGAGGAATAAGTCGAGAGGTGCAAGAAAAATATAAACTCGGATATATTTCAAAAGGTTTCAAAGAAATAGTCAAAGCTTATAAAAATCAGTATGGAGAAAAAAGTCCCTTTGCCGAAAAGGCTAGCAAGAACTTAGACAATTATAAATACCTAATACCTGTATCAGATGATTATTTCTTTTTACGCTCTGATAATTCTGATGTAAAGCCAAAGGAACATAAATTAACAGGTTATGCATCAAAGCTATTCAACGAAAGATACTTAAATATGAAAAATGAAATTATATTTATTTGCGAAGGTATATTTGATAGTCTAAGCCTTGAGGAATTAGGTTATAAATCAATTTCGTTAGGTGGAGTTACAAATCAAAATAAGCTGATCGAGCGGTTACACGAAAAAAATATTTTTGTTTTGGCTTTTGATAATGATGATTCAGGAAAAGCGGCTACAAAAAGTCTGTTAGAAAAAATTCAATCAAAAGGTCAAATATCAGTTATATTTGAATTTGATGAAAAGTATAAGGATATAAACGAGTATCTAATTGCAGACAGAAAGGGCCTTGAAAATAAGTTATCAGAATTTATAAACAGCCTTGACGACTACACAGAAAAACTGAAAAAGCCTGATTTAACAATATACAGGTTAGAGGAATACCTGAAAGAACTTGAAACTAACAAAGAAAAGCCAGCAATAAAGACAAATTTCGGGCCTTTAGATGATTATTTAAGCGGAGGACTACACACAGGCTTATATGTTATAGGTGCTGTATCAAGTTTAGGAAAAACAACCTTTGTAAATCAATTAACTGATGATATAGCTAAAAACGGTTATGATGTATTGTTCTTTAGCCTTGAAATGGGAAGAAATGAAATAATTTCAAAGTCTCTTTCAAGGGAAATGTTCAGAAAAGCAAAAGATAAAAGCCTGCCATTAAGTGCCTTAGAAATACAAAATTTAAGGTTTCACGGGATAGCGGACCAAATGAAAAAACAAAAAGAGCTATTGAGAGAAGCCATAAAAGAATATGGGAACTCCGCAAAGCATGTATCAATAATTGAAGGTGGATTTGATACGGGTGTAAATGAAATAAAAGAAAAAATAGAAAATTATATTTCTATGAATGAAACAAAGCCAATAGTGGTAATTGATTATTTGCAGATATTAAAGCAATCAAGTAATTTCTTTAGTGATAAGCAAGCAGTGGATCATAATATTACCCAGTTAAAGAAATTATCAAGAAATAATGATTTAGTTATATTTGTTGTATCAAGTTTTAACAGAGACAGCTATCAAACGCCTGTAAGCTTTGCGAGTTTTAAAGAGAGTGGAGCTATTGAGTATACAGCTGATGTGATTTTTGGCTTAGAACTATCAATTGTGAAAGGTTTTAGTAAGAATACCCAAAAGGAAGATAAAGAAAAGCTGATAAATGAAGCAAAAAGCAAGGGAGAAAGAGAACTTGACCTTGTGACATTAAAAAATAGGTTCGGTACTCCATATTTTAGAATAAATATGACGTATTACCCAAAGTTTAACCTGTTTTTGCACAAGAAAAGCGACTGGTAAGGTATGAAAAAAGTATGAAATGGTATGAGTGGGTCAATTTAAAAGGCCCATTCATACTAATAAAATAAATATGAAAGAGGTTTTTTATGGATATGAAAGAATTATTTGAAGAGATCTATTTTGAAGTTTTATTTGATAATGTAGATTATAAGAGATTGGCTCATGAAGGTAATGAATTAGTTGGAGTTTTAACAAAATATCCGGAATTTGAAAAAACGTTTGAAGCTGACAATGGAAAAGAGTTATTAGTTCAAAATGAAATGACAAGATATTTACTAAATACAGCAGATGTTTTCATTACAGCACATAAAGTAAGAACCAAACAGGACAAAAATCTTATATTTAAAGGCTTAAAGAAACAATTTGAAAGAGTAGAAAAGAAGTTCCGGAAAACAAACAAAGAATATTTATCAGAGCTTGATATTTATGAAAATGCAGACAAAAAATTCATGGAAGTAATCAAAGAGGAAGATAAAAAAATATATTGCAAATTATCAGATACTGAAGGTGATAGATTTTTATTAGAAATAGAAATAATGTTCAGAGTAATGAAGATTGTGAGTAAGTTTTTACTGGGAATAAATAAACTAAAAGGATTTGAAAATAATATAAATGATGCCAGCCAGCTATCAAATAATTAAATCCAAATCCTAAATAATTATATCACTTAAAAGGGGAATATGCCAAATGGAAAAATTGAAAGATATAAAAAAAAGCAATGATATAGTGAAGTTGTTCAGTTCCTTAATTGGAATTCCAGAAACAAAAGTAAGTGTTAATATAAATTTTGAGGGATATGGAGATCTTCAGAAAAAAATATTTAATCAATTATTAGACAACGCCATGAAGTATTATATAACTGGTGGTGAAGAGTATGAACGATTGGAGATAATTCTTAAATCATTTTGCAAATCTTTAGGGCTTGAAATAACAGCCGAGAATCAAAGAAGGATCGAAGATAATATTATAAGCCTGTCACAAATGAAAATAGCTTTTGAGTATGTTATAGACAAGGGCGAAAAAGGCAAGGCTTGGTTTCCTTTATTCATTATAACTTCAAGAACGCATATTGATAAAGTATCTGAACTTGTATCTATAGTTTTCAGTAGTTGGAGATTTATAGAAGATTATATTTCAGAGTAAAAGGGAGACATGACAATGAATGAGCTAAATAAGGCATTATCTTTATTTGATAATATAGTGAACCCTGTAGATCATGAAAAACAAAAGATATTAGATGAGTTGGAATTGATGAAAGACCATACAGATGATAAATTTATAAAGCAGGGTTCCTGGATAGAAAAAAATTTTGATAAGGCTAAACCTGAACATGTAAGGGCCTTGTTAGATAATGGAATACTACTGGTTAAGATAAAAAAAGAGATCGAAAAAATAAGGAGTTAGCCGGCTGGAATTTAAGCTTACCCTCTGTCGCAAATCACGACATAGCTCAAATTTGAGCTTTCTTGAAAACATAGGCTTTATATGGAGTAACGATTCGTTACCCCATTGAAAATACTGATCTTGAAAGGGGTGTCTAAAATGTTCGCCCCTTGATATGATCATATATTTAAGACATTGCCGAAACGTCGTAAAACACGACGCAATTGAAAATACTAGGTTAGTGGATATAATAAAAGGGCGTCTTTTGGAGAACGCCCTGAAGCTTAAAAGAAACTATTTGTTGTTAGTGGTTTTATAAATTGTACTAATAGTGTATATACTATACCTAAAACTGCAATGCCGAAAAGTAAATTGAATAAAAACATTACGTTTTCTCTTTTAAAAATAAGTCTATATACAAGAAATATAAATCCTCCTATGATGAGAATTAATAAACCTTGTAAAAATAAGTTAAATAAATTTGCTAATGACATAATAAAGGCCCTCCTTTTAATTTATTTCTATTATAGGAGAAAAAAACAGAGAAATCAATTTATTATTAATTTTAGAAACCCCAATTTTGGGTTTTCATATTTTCGAGGACTCTTACCCAAAAAAGTAATAGCTATATGCTTGAATTACTTTGTGACATTCAGACATAATCAAATAAGGCGGTCACAGAGAGTGATTAGTTAATTTTAGCCTTCGACATTGTGGCGAACCTATAAAGAACGTAAGAAAAACAGCAATAGTTTTTAAAATTCTGAATCAATTCAAATGATTCAAAAATTTTCAGGGAAAAGGGAGTAACAAAATAGAACCCCCTAAGTCAAACTTAGGCAGTTATAAAACTTAAAAATTTTCGATTTAAGCAATTTATTTTTATTAAACCATGTTCAAGTAGTCAAAGTTATAAAAAGTTTCAAATAAGGCAAATTTGAAAGCCACAGAGTGATATAAAAACAAAAAAGGATAAAGATTTATTTATATGCATACTGGCAGCTTAAAATTTTGAAAGTAGGTGTGTGTATGAAAACGAAAAATTTTCTAATGGCAGTAATGGCAATATGTCTTTTTTTAGTCGGTCTGCCTATAGTAGTGAGATATGAAAATGTGCGAATAGTGCAACAATACAATTTAGACAAAACAGAAGTAACAGAGTTTGTAGATGATACAGGGGTAGTGTATTTAAAATACAAGGCAAGCATAACCCCAAAATTAGATAGTAAGGGAAACATAACCATCAGAAAGGATGTGAGATAATGGGAAATAAAGTTATAGAAACAAAGAATATTTTCAATGAAATGTGGAACGAAAAAGATTATCCAACTTTAGAACAGATATATAATTTATTTAGTAAGTATATCAAGGAAGTTTTAAAAAAAGAAGGAGGAGAAAGCTTTATAAAAGAAACTACAGGATTAAGTAACACAGAAAAAATTGATTTAGTAACCCAGCATATATTATATGCTTTTCTTGTGAGTGCTGGCAAAGATTATCAGGAATGGGAAAAGGCGAAGAAAGTAGATATAACAAAAGATATAAAAGTAATGGAGTATTTACTGAATTACCACGATAATTTACAAGGGTTCAAAGACACGGAAGATATTAACCCTAACTAGGCAGGAACAAAAATTCAAAATTTAGTTTTAGAGAAACTTTTTTGATATCAGACATAGAATTCTACCTTTTTGACTTAAAAAGCCTTATATGCTAAAATATGGGCGTATAAAAGGCATATCTCAAGACAAAACAAAGTGAATTTTTATAAGTTGATAAAATTGAAAAAATGAAGTTAAGAAAACTTAAGGTTTTGTCGAATGTAAACCAACTGGTTGGGAAAAATAATTAAAAACCAACCAGAATTAAGAACAATATTATAAGGTATTTGAGATTGATTTTAAAACCAACCACTTAAAGAATATTGAAGCAAAAAATGTACCCTTTTTATGCAACCTTGCACCCAATGATAAATAAAGGTTGCATTGATAAACAAAAGAGTTAAACCATTTTATATATAAGAAATTTAGAGAATACTGAAGCAAGAAAACAACCTTTTTGAAATAGAAACCGACCGGAACAAAGCCTTTATTTATAATAAATAGAATATATTTCCGACCGGTTAAACCAACCAACCGACCAACCATTTAAACCCTGGTCGGTTGGTAAAAACAAACAGTATTTATAAATGTTAGAAGCTACACTTGGCTACACTTTTTTTGAGACAAGAGGTTAACTCTGGCTATAGATTTTCTAAAATGGTTGGATAGAAAAAAATAGATATTTTTATAAGTAATTACAAGTAGATAGATATATAATTTTACCAACAAATGACACAAAAAGTCACAGAATTTGATTCCGAACGTTCGGTGAACGAACGCAAAAAAATGAACGTTTGAAAATTGTATTTTAAATCATATAATGCAATGCTTACGATCTAAAATAAAGATAGAAAATTATATATCAAGAAGTTATGTTTGGCTCTATTATTTTTCAAAATATCAAGAGACAAAATATGGAGACAGCGGGACAAAAAAAACAGGACAAAAGGACAAGAGACAACTTAACTTAAAACCTTTGATAATAAATAGTTTGAATAAAGTTATGTCTGCAATTTTAATCATACAAAAGCGGAGTATGAACTTGCAACCTTTAATGCAACCATGCATCTTATAAAATATATGGGTTGCAGTGTAAATAAGCGAATAGAGAGTATTCTGAATGGAATTTTATGGAACTTTTTGAGACAAAATAGGACAAAAAATAAGCCTAATTTTGAGTTTTTTTATAAATGCCTTAGGACTGTTAACCTTATAACCAAAGAGTGCTTTAAATGAAGAATATGAAAGCCTAAGGAAAGGGAAAGATATAATGACAGAAGAAAATAAAAAATTATATGACAAAATAAAAATACAGAAAGATTTTAAAGTGGAACAGAATGGACAGATTATAAATATCTTATTTTTAAATGGGTTCATCATATTTGATGATGTAAAAGTTAACCTTGATATGTATAATAATATCCAAACAGAACAAGACTATTTAGATTTGATAATGGATATAAAGAATTGTTTGTCATATACACTGAAAATAAAAGAATGCAGTTTCATGCAGTCCAAAACAAAAAGTATAGCTTAGATACTAATTAGAATAGATAAAAATATAAAATTATTGTACTGAATGTAATATATAGAAA